>JAPLKI010000021.1 GCA_026388155.1 Elusimicrobiota bacterium | reverse complement strand
ATTTGTGGCCGTAATATCACTCTGCCCTGATTTGGTTAATTTTACTGTTGCCCCACTAACAAAGTTTGTCCCCGCCAGATTCGTTATGTTTAAACTTGCATTATTTAAGCCCGAATTTGGCGTAATCGTAGTTATTGTCGGCGGAGTATTTACAGAAAAAGAACGGCAACTTGAATACCCGGAAGCTCCGGCTGAATTATTCGCCTGCATCCGCCAATAATAAGTCTGCCCGTCCGTTAATCCTGAAACTGTTCTATTGAGATTGCTTGTATTCCCACTGTAAAGACTGCTTGAACCACAACTGCCTCCGACCTGCAAATCATAAGATGTGGCGCCTGTGGCGCTATTCCAGGAAAGAGTAGCAGATGTCGTTCCGGAAGGATAAGAATATCCATTGGCAGGAGAAGCAAAACCAGGGATTGGCGGAGCTATAGTAAAGGAATAACAACCTGAGAAATTGGACACGGTACCGTTATTATTTCCACGCACCTGCCAATTATAAGTCTGACCGCTACTCAAACCCGAAATCGCCTGATTGAGATTTGTTGTATTTCCAAAGTAAACACTGTTATCTCCGCAACTACCGCCGACCTGTACATCGTAAGAAGTGGAATTTAAACTACTGTTCCAGTAAACAGTTGTAGCGGTAGTTCCTGTGGGATAAGAATACCCATTAGCGGGAGAGGAAAGCGTAGGGGTTACGGGGATGGGCGATGCAACGGAAAAAGAGTAAACACTTGACCAATGCGAGGCACCAGGTGAATCATTATAGGCTATCACTTGCCAATAGTAAGTTTGTCCATTTGACACTGAGATTGTCGCGCTGGTTCCCGATGCGCCTTGGTTGCTTATATAAGGGCTTGCAAGAACACCATACGACCCTGTAGTATTGTAAAGACTCACATTAATGGCATAACTGACAGCACCTGGCACGGAGTTCCAGGAAAGATTTGCGGATGGCGTCCCGCTTGGATACTGGTAACCGTAGGATGGAGAGGAGAGCGATGGTTGTGACATCGGAGTAATACAGACTTGATTAGATTCACTTGACCACCCGGCCGCATTGTGGGCCATGACAGTGTAACAATGGCTGGTGCCGTAGGAATATAAATCAGTTGTAGCTGTAGTAATGTTGGGGCTAAAAATCCCAATATAGGAGCTATCTGTTATTGCGTGGACATCGTACTGATCTGAAGGGGAGTTGTTCGTCCACGAAAAAGTTACATGAAGGTCATTTACCGATGCCTGAAAATTGCTTGGGGCGGTGGGTACTGAAAGTGGCGTATAAGTTAAACTGACATCATCAATGCGAAATACAGTAGTGTTTGAAACATCTGTAGTCGCAGCAAATTTTAGGGTTATTGTTTGCCCAGCGTAGGAAGAAAGATTTATTGCGGACCGTTGTTGATAACTCCCTGATGTATTGTTTACATTCGACAAGGTATCAACGATATTGGCGTTGTTAACTACAACGCTTAAAATATCATAGGCACTCCCGCCGATTTCTTGAGTTGTAATACTATACCAGTAGGTCAGTGTAACACTTGTCGCGCCACTTGGAATAGTCACTTGTTGACTCATTGAGCCATTTGCGCTGTTCTTTGCTGTCCCAGCGCCATCTACACCTCCGGCTGCATACCCAGGTGAAGTATGATAATTTGACAGATTTGTCCCTGCCCAAAAATCCCCTGACAATGTCCATCCGCTTGAGCCTGAACTAAAGCTTCCGTTTGTAATGGCTTCAGTAGCAAATATTTGCCCACATAAGGCCACAAATAGCACAAACGCCGCAACAGAGGTTCTCGTATAGGAAAATAAAAATCTTTTAAATTGGTGCTTAATGTAATCAGGCATATCCAACCCGGTTTTTTTGAATAAGTTTGTAATATTCATTCTTTATCGCCTCATCTTGCATTCCCTGAATACTTCCTCCAAAAATTGGGGGCGGAGTCACCCCACCACCTGCTTATAAAAGATAGACGCTATCTTTTAAGGTCGCATGGGAATGCGACCGCTACATTAAAAAATTGTTGTTTAAACGTCCCCGATTTCCCCCCTTCATGTTATGACAAATGCAACGCCGAACCGGCGTTTAGCAGATTTAATCAAAATACCAACTATAAGTCAACAATACAATCCACCAGTATATTATGGTTTTACACTTATGGAAGCTTTAGAATAGGGGTTGCGTATAAGAGAGAGATTGCTTCGCCTTCGGTTCGCAATGACAAAACGAAGTAGCAAAAAGGTAGAAAATAGAAAAGGTAGCGTCTACCTTTTCGTTTGCGGGTTTGAGCTTCGGGAGGGATTATGCCCAGGAACATTTACGACATTGTTGGGGAAAGGATTCGGGAAGAGCGGAAAAAAGCGGGGCTTACCATTGAACGCCTGGCCGAACTGGCGCAGATAAGTTCAAGTTTTCTGGCTTACATTGAGACCAAGGGCAGGAAAGCGAGCCTTCAAACCATACAAAAACTGGCCGAAGCCATGAGAATCCCGGTAGCCAGGCTGTTTGACACCACCCCCGGCCCCGGCAAAGACGCCGTTTACGCCGCCACCCAGCAGTTCGCCCAGCTTATCCGCGACAAAACCGCCAATGAAACCGCCGGCATCCTTGAAGTAGCCAAATCCGCCGCCAAACACCTGCGCCGGAATTAAACAGACCCATCATCTTTTTTGAATTGGAAAAATTAGCCCAGTATTTCAGGGGCGTCTACCTTAGGCGGAGGAATTTTTCCAGGTTAAGGATACCGGGAGCCGGACTTTTTTAAACCGCGCCGGAGCCGGGCGGCCTCTGCAATCAGATCAAGCCGGCGGCGCGCGTGCGCGGCCGCTTTGCGGCTTTTTAGGGCGGCAACCCAGCCGTAAGCTTTCCTGAAGCTGAAGCCTGCGGAGAAACGTAATTCCGGAAAATGGGAGAACTGCCGTTTGCGGAAAGCGGAAACATAAAGACAGTCAACAAGGGCCTTTTCGGGCTCGGCCAAAAGAAAGCCGCCAGCCCCTTCGCGCCAGCCGAAACCGCAGAAAAACGAGGGCGACAGGCGGTGCACGGTAAACATCCCCGCGCCGGTTTTTATTTCCCCGCTGTGCGCCACCGAGGCCAGTGTGACATACTGCGGAATCTGCTCAATAATGCCATGCAGATACAGAGCGCTGGTAAAAGACACATAAGCCCGCTGTTTAGGTAATATATGCGTTATTACGGCATAAGGGCCGGGCATTGAACCGCCAGCCGCCCAAACGCCGTGCGCCACCTTTACAACAAGCCCCTGCCCGCGCAGAAAAGCCAGCCCCTGTGAAACGGTTGAGGGGGATTTACCCGAAACAGCGCTTAGTTCGCGCGCGCTGAACACGGGACGGCCAAGCCCCAGCACATAGGAAATAAGCGTTTTTTTAGCCATTGTTTTTTTTAAGTTCATCCACAAAATCAGCGGCCTTAAGCTTAATTTCGTCCCAGACGGACGGCACGGAGTAAATTTTCCGGTCTTCCGGGGCCAAATAAGCCGCCACCGAATCCCGGAATATTTCAAAACCCGGCTCAAAAATCTTTTCCTTTGCCCTGGACAGATCCTCCTTATCCGGGAGCGGAACGCCGGCCGCGCCGGAGCGCACCTGCGTACTAAGCTGGTAGAGGTCAAAAATGTCCCTGGCCTGGAGTATAGAACGGGACAATACCGCCGAAATTTTCTGGGCCGCGGCTATTGCCGCCGGGTAATGCCACGCAATGAGCGGGGCCATACCGTAAGGCCGCAGAACAACCGCCGGAACAGGCTCCGCAACAGGCCCCCCCTGGAAACCGCGCCGGGAGAATTCCACCTTGGTAAAATAATCCTCGCCGGATGAAGTCATAATGTGTATCTTGAAACGCTGCGTGGTTGCGGTCTGTTTGGCTTTAATTATATCCGGCGGTTTTATTGCATTGATGCCGTACGTTTTAAGGTTTTCCCTGAACGACGGAGAAGCCAGGATGCGCATAACGCGATGTTGAACAGACTTCACCGGCAGCTCTTTAACATCCAGGTCCATATCTTCGGAATAACGTATGCTTTTAAAGAACAGGCGCAGATTAACCCCGCCTTTAAGCGCCCACAGGCCGGACGGCAGATCCGCCGCAAGATAGCGCAGAAATTCAATATGAAATATCTCCGTCAACTGCAATTGTGTATACATAATATGTATTATAATTTAGTTAAGGCTAAACTTCAAGACATTACATGAAAAATTCGCACGCTATTTCAATGCCTGCGTATAAGGGCCCCCCATGCGGCGCCCCCTAAACAGTTGGGAAGTGGTTGTCTATCAAGGGTAATTTCAATACGCCTAAACCAAAAATCCCATATCGCCAATTGAAGCCGCAATTTCGGGCAGACCGCCGAGCACATGAAACAGAAACCGAAATATTCGAGATCTTCTTCAGCCGGGGTCTTTTTCTATAAGGTCTTTAATTTCGCGCGGCAGTTCTTTTGAGGCTTTCGCGCCCAACTCCCGTATCTTTTCAGCCTTTGTCAACATGTTGTCGCGGCCGTCCTTCATCTTTTTCATGGCGTCTTCGTAAGAGCGGTTAAGCTGGCCCAGGCGGCCGCCTATTTCATTCATCACTTCCACGAAAGCCACTATTTTATCGTAAAGTTCGCCGGCTTTTTTGGCTATCTCAACGGCGTTCCGGCCCTGCTTGTCCTGGCGCCAGATGCTTTCTATCAGGCGCAGCGTGGCCAGAAGCGTTGAATTGGTGACCAGTATCACTTTTTTCTCAAGGGCGTATTCCCAAAGCCCCGCGTCGCTCTTCATGGCCAGATAGAACGCGGGCTCCACCGGCACATACATAAGCACCTGGTCAGGGGATTTCAGCCCGGGCAGCGATGAATAATCCTTGGCTGACAGTTCGTCTATATGGTTTTTAACCGATAAAAGATGCGCCTTAAGCGCTTTGGCGACGGTTTCTTCGTCTTTGGCCGAGGAATACTCCACATAGGCCGAAAGCGAAACTTTGGAGTCAATTACCACCTGGCGGCCCTCCGGCAGGTATACCACCACATCCGGAAAATATCTTTTTTTCCCCCCTTCTTCTTCGCGGGTAAGTTTTTCCTGGCGCTTATAATGCTCGCCCTCCACCAGGCCGGAACGCTCAAGGATCTTATCCAGCAGGATCTCGCCCCAGTTACCCTGCATCTTGGATTCGCCTTTAAGAGCCCTGGTCAGGTTATCCGCGTCTTCGGTGATCTGCTGATTCAAGGTCTTTAAATTCGCGAGTTCGGATTTAAGGTCCGCCGCGCGGCTTGCGCCGTCCACATTAAGCTTGCGCACCTCCCCCTCAAAATTGGTCAGCCGTTCCTTCAGCGGAATAAGTATCTCGTCAATTTTCTGCCTGTTCATATCGGTGAAGCGCAGGCTCTTATCCTCAAGTATTTCATTGGCGATATTTTTGAACTGCACCAGCATCTCCTGCTTCTGCTTATCGAGCTCTCCGGAAAGCAGGTCAAGCTCGCGGCGGGTTTTGGCGTAATCGGCGTTAAGCTGCTGCGACTTGGCCCGCTCGCTTTTAAGCTCGCCGTCAAGTTTCACCGTTTCGCCGCCTAGCTGCGAGGAACGCTCCTGCAATTTCGCGTTATCGGCGTTAAGAGACTCCAGGCGGGTCTTCATAGCCTCAAATTCCTCCCTGGACGCGCCCCGGGACCTGGCAAAGAAGTAAGCGGCAATAGCGCCCAGGCCCGCGCCGAAAAACATAAAGAAAAATTTATCCATAACTGACCTCCGCCTATATTTAATGATAAATATGGGTCCGCTGTCATTGTTATTATCCCGAATTCTGCGATTGCTGCGCTAATTTAATAATTAAGTGACCATTGTGGATTAAATTGAGCGGGGTGGCGGCAGGGGTATTTCGCAGCAGCCTCCGGAACCCGACTTGGGTTTGCCCCGCTCTTTTGGCCGCAGAACACGCACACTGGAGACTGAACATAAATTTATGGCCTACCCCTACCAAACCAAAAGGGCGGTGCTTGCAGTAAGAAAAGGGAAATTTCTCAAACGGGAAATCCAGGTTATGCAAAAGGAAGGCCGGAAACTGAAAAAGGGCAAAAAATGAGAGCCCCCGCTACCGGGGGCTCTTCACTTGGCTAACGCCACACTACACTAAGGGGCGGCTCGCGGGGCCGGAAAGCGCCGAACGCGCCTGGCCCGAACCGCCCACCCGGTGAAACCACCCAACCTGGAACCTACCGCGCACCGGGGGAACCGCGCCGGGGCCGGGGCAGCCCCCGAACCCAACCACACTCACACCGAACCGCAACCATCTAACCGGCGCACCGAGAGATCGCAACTACATATCGAGTATAGCAGAGGTTTCTTGACTTGTCAAGACCCAGGAAATTTAAACGGAAAAATCGCCAGTCAGAGCACAGTAGTCACAAGTCACAATTGAGAAATTCCCGCGCTTTATTTTACCAAGCCGGGGTTTTTTTATACGGGAAATTTGCGGGAAACATTCCATAATCACAAAAAACAACGCGACAAGACGCTGTCGCGTTGGTGTGCTATAACATAAGGGCAGCGGATAGAGGATAGGGGCTAGCGGTTAGGGACTGAATAAACAACTCCTTCTCTAACCCCTATCCGCTACACGCTATCCGCTGTCCTAAAGGAGGCCTTATGAAATGGCAGGTAAAAGAGTGGCTATATGAAAGCTATAAAGCGGAAAAGGACAACGGCCTGAAAGCCTATATATATAAAAGCGCCCTGTGGGCCGGGTTTTACCTCAAGCAGAAGAATCCCGGCTACGACGTACGCTACAAGGGCCGGACGATAGCCCGCATTTATTTTGAAAGAAAGGGGGCCACAGTGAAAGCGTTTAACACAGCGGCCGACTATCCGGAGATTTCAGATCTGGACCTGGTGGAAATTGCCATGTGGGTCAATAAATTGAGGTTCGCAAACGTTCAGCTGAATTAGGGGTTTCCGTGATCTTACTCTTCCGCGCCTAAGATGGCGTAGGAGAGGCCGCACATCACACTGGAGCGGCGGGTGACCCCTTCCTGAATATTCTGCTGGTATTCAATGTTGAGACTGGCCTTGCTGGTGACATTAAACTCAAGCCCCAGCCCGAAGGTGGGTGAAGCAAAAGTGATTTTATGGCTTTCATCACTGGAATTTTCCTTAAGCGCGGTCAGTTCCATGCCCGCAAGCAGATAAGGCCGGACAGCCTTCAGGTCCTTGCCGTTAAGCCGCGTAAGCATTATTTTGGCTAAATTCAGCCCCAGTGTGCTGGTGAGCAGTCGGTTGTCGGGCCCTTTATAGCGGTTATAGTCGTAATAAACTTCCAGCGACCACTCAAAAGCGTGGTTATAAAATTTCATATTAGAGGCGCATTCCACGCTAAGGCCCGGCCTATAGTGCACCGTCCTCGAATCGCCGGTTGTTTCCAGGTTGAAATCCGAAGTAAGCGATATGGTATTTGGCTCCAGGTCCATGCTCAGGTTTTTTAACAAAGCCGCACCGGCGCGGCCCGGAGTACCGCAGGCGAGAAGCGCGGCGAGGAAAGAGGCTTTTATTGTTTTTTCCATGCGAACACGGGTTTTTATTAATAAACAAATACCAGCAGCGGAACTAAACGAGCGCGGGAATTATTTTCGCGTTTTTTATTTTTTCGCCGTTATACGTTCGGCTATCTGCACGGAATTCAGGGCGGCGCCCTTATAGAGATTATCAGACACTATCCAAAGCTGGAATTCGTCGGGCGAGGTTTTCGCTTTTCTGAGGCGCCCGGCGAAAACCTCAAAAGTGTTATACCCCTGTTTTAACGGCACGGGATATTTATAGGGGTCGGGCGAGAATTTAAGCCCACGGGTCTTACTTAAAACGCTTTTAAGCCCCGCAAGCGTCCAGTGCCGTTCAGTTCTGGCCCATACGCTTAAAGAATGGCCCCGCAAAACCGGCACGCGCACCGCCGTTGAACTTATCCTGATCGCGGGCGAATTCCAAATTTTCTTCAGCTCGGCCTCCACCTTGTTTTCCTCAACGGAATGCCCGTTTTTATCAAAGCCGCCCACTTGCGGAAATAAATTGAAGGCTATGGGGTGCGGAAACCTGCCGCCTTTAACCTCCGGAACCCTGCCGGTTTTGAGGTAAGCCCTCAGTTCGGCTTCAAGCTGCAGCATAGCGCCCCTGCCTGCCCCGGAGACGGCTTGATAGGTGGCCAGCCGCAATTCTTTTATTTTAAATTTTTTATGCAGCTCAAAAAGAGCCACGGCGGCGCCCGTAAGCGTACAGTTGGGGCCGGCTATCAGCTTTTTTAAAGGTTTAAGCTCTACCGCGTTTATTTCCGGAATTACCAAAGGCACGGCCGGATCAAGGCGGAAACGGGAGGAATCGTCTATGCACCATACGCCGGCGGCAGCCAGCTTTTTGGCAAAGCGGCCTGACACCTCGTCGGTGGAAACAAAAAAAACGATATCGGCTTTTTTCAGGAGCGCGAAGGACGGCTTCAGGCAGGGGTATTTTTTGCCTTTAAAAACCACTGAAGCCGGCTTTCTGCCGGAGTTGAAAGGATAAAATTCGCCAACCGGGAAGCGCCGGCCCTCAAGCAGGCCAAGAAGCTCCCCCCCCACCATCCCGGAAGCCCCCACAACGGCCACATTGTAAAGTTTCATTTTATTTTTCCCCCGGTTCGCGCGCGTTAATTCTGCTGCGCCGGAGCCGGCATGGCCGGGATCACGATTTCCTTTGAATAACCGGTATTCTCAAGGTTATCGGAGGCGGCGGCGCGCAGATAGAACATATCTTTTGAAATTTCATCGCGCCTGAAGGTCCAGAAATACGGCGCCCGGAACAACAGGCGGGTAGCTCTCTGCCAGTCAAATTTATCGTAAGACACTTCAAGCCAGGTGGCCCGTATGTCTTCGCCTATGGCGGAGAAGGAAACAGTTATTTTTTCAGCGTCCACCTCGGCCATAAAGCCCTTAATAAACACCTTATATTCGTTTTGCGGCACCAGCTTTATGGCAAGCGCGGGTTTCAGGCCTGAGATAGGGGTTTCAAGCACATCGTCTCCGGAGGGAGGGTTGCCCATTATTGAGTGGTTTAGCCACACATTCTCATTCTCATCTTTATCTTCTGAGAAAGCGGCAGCGATTATGGGCGAGCTGGAAGCCGAGGTGAAGTATCGCGAAGATGCCCATATAGCAAGATAATTCGGGTTTTCGGCGGAAATTTTTGAGAGCGAGACCTCGGCCCAGAACCAGCGCGACGAATCTACGGCGTCAAGATAATCATTCGGCAGCGGCTCAAGGGGCAGATCCGCGCTGTCGGCGAGAAAATACATATTGTCCGAGTTGAATTTCGGCTGCTGGTTTATGGCCATGTATATTTTGCCCGGGATCGGCGTTTTATCCCAGGAGAGCGGCCAGGAATTTATTTTGGCGCGGCCTATTTTCGCGCCTATATACGCCCTGGAATAACCAAGCGAGGGCGCGGGCGGGAGCTTTACTATCCAGCAATTGTTGTAGCCTATATACCAGTCAGCGTGAAACCCGCCGTCGGCGTAGAGGTAATACCTGCCAAGGTTTTTTTCCGCCGCCAGATACGCGGGCACAGGGGATTTGGCGGAAAAAGAGGGAGCCTCCGCCGGAGCCTGGGCGGCGGCGCCGGGGCCGAGGGCCGCCGTTAAAAAAAAGAAAACCGTAAAAAATTTCATGCGTATCCTATTTGCCCTGAAGTCTGAAGCGCTGAAGACTGAAGCCTGGAAGCCTGTGGTTTTTCCCTCAGCTCTTCAGCGCTATCCTCTTTCCGTGTTACTTTTTCAGAATCTGTGTTACCCTGTCAAAATCATCAAGCGAGTAATAATGTATGACTATTTTACCATTCTCCGGGCCGGCCCCCGGATGAATTTCCACTTTGGTCCCCAGGATATTCTCAAGGGAAGATTCAAGTTCGGCGATTTCCGGGCTTTTATGCGCTCTTGCCGACGCTTTTGAGACGGAACGGGGCCTGCGGGCGTGAAAGCCCTGGGCGTAAGCCTCAACGTCGCGCACGGAGAGTTTGTCGGAAATTATTTTTTCGTAAGCCTCCCGCCTGCGGGTCTTGTCGGGTATTGAAAGAAGCGCCCTTGCGTGGCCTTCGTCTATCAATTCGCTCTGCAGGCCGTTCAGGATGGTTTCCTCCAGTTCAAGCAGACGCAGGGTGTTTGAAACCGTGGTCTTTGATTTGCCCACTTTTTTTGCTATTTCCGTCTGGGAGGCGCCGAACTGATTCATAAGCTGGCGGTAAGCGAGCGCCGTATCCATGGCGTTCAGACCTTCGCGCTGTATGTTTTCTATCAGAGAAAGCCCCAATTTTGACTCGTCGTCAAGGTCTTTGCGCACGATAGCGTCTATCTCGGGCAGGCCGGCAAGGCACGCCGCACGCCAGCGGCGTTCCCCGGCGATAAGCTCATAATGATCGTCGCCCGAGTCCTTCCACACGGTAATGGGCTGAAGGAGGCCGCGCTCTTTTATAGAGTCGGCCAACCCAGCCAGAGCCCCGTCGTCAAAATTTCTCCTTGGCTGGAAGCGATTGGGACGTATTTTATCAACGGGAACGCGCTGCACGATATCGCCGGAAATATCGTTATTTTCCACCTTTGTGATCAGGGAATCTATACCTCTGCCCAAAGCTGTTCTCATATGTTCTCCTTGCTAAACAGGTTGTCCGCCGGACCGCATAAATAAAATACTCTGAATCTATCCCACAAGCCGCCTAGCCGCCCAAGTCGTATTCAAGTTCGGGCTCCTCATTAACATAGAGGGACGAGTTTTTATACGATTCCACGTCCACGCCGCGGCGACTGAGGAATTCTATGGCCAAGTCCTTATAGGCCAATGCCCCGCGCGAGCTGGGATCGTAAACGAAAATGGGCTGCCCGAAACTGGGGGCCTCCGCCAGGCGGACATTGCGCGGAATGACGGTTTTGTAAAGCTTGTCGCCGTAATACTTGGAAATCTCGCCCTTTACCTGGTTGGCCAGATTTATGCGGGAATCGTACATGGTGACTATACCACCGTCTATTTTCAGCTTCGGATTAAGGGCCTGACGGATTTTTTCCACCGTATTCATGAAATAAGCCAGCCCCTCCATGGCATAATATTCGCATTGCACCGGAGTTATGACGGAGTCGGAAGCATTCAGGGCATTGACGGTTAAAAGACCCAGTGAGGGCGGGCAGTCTATTATTATGAATTTATACATACCGCGCAACTTGTCCAAAGACCTTTTAAGCACCGCCTCCCTTGAGAATTCGTTCACTAATTCTATTTCAGCGCCCGCCAGATTATGACTGGTTGGCACGATATCAAGCCATTCCACGGAGGTCTGCTTGATGGCGCTTTCTATTTCGGCCTTTCCCGAAAGCACATCGTAAATATTGTTATGCTTCTTTGTAATGTCCACGCCCAGCCCGGATGTGGAATTGCTCTGCGGGTCAAAGTCTATAAGCAAGGTCTCGTAATCAAAAGCCGCCAATGCCACAGCCAGGTTAATAGCTGTGGTGGTTTTCCCCACCCCGCCTTTTTGATTCGCTATTGATACTATTTCCGCCATAACTGGTTCTCCGTGTGTTTTTAAGATTCCCTGAATTAACCCGAGTTTTCACGTGCAAACATTATCTTCGCCTTACAGCGTCCCATACAGGGACCCCGTCTTCGTTCCTGAGCTCCAACACATAATTACCTTTTATGATCCTCGCCGGGATAAAAAATGTTTTCTTGTGCAGCGTTACCCTGACGCCTCTCACTTCTATCATGTCGTTTCTTGAAAAAGAGATTTTTTGGTTATTTATGAACCACTTGGGACCAAGCGCCAGTTCAATCGTGCCCTCTTGCGTTTTCAGCACCGCGATAACGCCTTCCGTCATACCCTTTACGGGTGAAACAGGCTTTATTCCTTCAATTGTTCCGGTCAAAAAAACAATGCCTTGCCTGTTAAACATCCGCGAAAACTCCCCATCCGCTCCCCAGCCCCCCATTTCTTGCCGCGTTTTATCCACAGCTGGAGCAACTGTATTTGCCTCGCAAAAACAAGCCAACACAGACATTGCTAACATTATAAACAGCCATCTCTTCATATGTGCCCCCACAATCACTGTTGCTGTTAACCCAAGAATACTATATTTGAAACCGGCATTTCAAGAGAAAACGTGCAGTGATTAAACTAAGACATGATTTTCGACCGGGACTGTTTGGGTAAGTTTTCACGTGAAAACCCTGGCCTATGGCCGTGCCATAACAAGGGCTATGCCCGTCAAACGGCCTGGCCTATGACCGTGCCGTATCAGGGACTATGCCCATCAGACGGCCTGATGGCGGAGGTCCGCCAGGTTTTTTGGGTTCCAGGCATGTCACGGTCTCTGGCCACTGTTGCTATGTCAATTGTCACTTTTCCATTCTTTTCGCGGCTTCGTCAGCGCTTATATCGCCTTTTTCCAATTCTTCAAGGATTTTTTTGATCTCCCCCTTCTCCCAATTGCGGCCGCGGGGGTCGGACTTGGCGCTCCACCAATGCCTCCCGAACAAGGCGTTCCAAACCGCCATTAATCCGAAAACTACAATTATCAGAGGCCAATCCCTTGAAAGACTTATGGAAAATGCCACCAGACCGAAGTTGTGCGCCCACAAAAGCCCGCCTATTACTATAAGGATGAGCCCCCAAAAGAATTTCCGCATACTGAATGCCAGCATATATTGCCTCCTGATTTTTTGCCGCTATTCTATATAGATCTCAACTCTGTTTTTGCCATTGTTTACTTCAACGATCTTACCTATTTCTCCCGACTCAAGCGCTTCCTGTATTTTTTCCAGGTCCATGGGATAGCCCTTGGCATCCAGCTCCTCCTTAATTTTCCCCCCTATGAACGGGGTCAGGAATTTTGACCAGACAAGCGGCACATTGACGTTTACTTTCGGCTCACTGGAGTCTTCTTTGTACACTCTTATTTTTAAGGTGCGTCCCTTCCCCCCGCCGGCGCCCTGCGCTTTAGAATCGAGCTTATCCAGGCTTTCCAAGAGCTGCATGGCTTCCGACGAGGAAATTTTTTTCTCCTCGAGCATTTTAAGTATTTTCATTTTTTCTTCGTTCATATTTTCCTTTTTATTTTCGCCCCGATTTTCCCCCTACCCCTCCAGCTCTTTCAGCAGTTTTATCGCTTCCTGGGCGGAAACCTCCCCCCTCTCCAGTCTATCAACTATTTCAAGCCGTTTTTTTCGAACTTCTTTACTCAGATCCCCAAGCCCCAGTTTTGAAAGCATATTTTCCAGTTTTGATTTCACCGTGGGATAGGAAATACCCAACTGCCTTTCCACTTCCTTTATATTGCCCCGAGCCGCCAGAAAAACTCTTAAAAAATATTCCTCTTCATGTGAAAGAAGAGAAAATTCGGGCAAGTCAAAAACACCTTTTATGGAAGTTTTGCACTCCGAGCAGCACAACTCAGTTATAACCAATTTTCCCTCGCAAGAAGGACACTTATTAGGAATATTCATTTTATTAATATTATCCTTAATATAATCAATTTATAAATTAACTATCTAAAGTTTAGCACAAATTCTAAACATTGTCAAGTGGTTATTTTTAAATTGGAAAATTAGCCAGGATAATGGATGGAGGGGCAGTCTGTAATCGACATGTTGTGCGGCGGAAATCCGGGCGAGGGCCTACAACCCACACATAGCCGCCTCATAACCCGCCCGTCCTCGATAGACGGTATTTTTATAACCACCCGCCTGTTGACGGACCCACCGCGCAAAAATAATATGGGATATTAACTGTAGCGCCTTTTAATACCTAAGCGAAAGACAGCTGCGCTTAAAATATTTGGATCAATCCCAGCCCATATCGCTCATTTCTGCGTCTGGCGAAGGAGAATAGGTTACGGTTTTCGTTTCATGGTGTTTTGCCGGCGGTTTTGCGGCAGGAGGGGGGGGATTGGCGGATTTCTCGTTATATGAATTTAAAACGGAAGCGGCTATGGCCCAATTACGCCCCACGCGAATAGCCGCAACCTGGCCTTTGCGCACTTTTTTAAAAACCGCAATACGCGAAATGCCAAGTATTGCCGCCGCCTCGGGAAGAGAAAAAAAATCTTTTGCCATATGATTAACCCATGTTAACCACCAATTATAGCATATAAAACAATCGTTCAGGAAAGAACAGCGCCAGTCCGGTGCGAGTCAGGGAAACAAACCCGAATTCAGTTGGAATCCGAATTGGCAGGCGCTGTATTATCCACTGGTTAACATATGTTAACCATAAAACCACAAGAGCCGACCCTTTCCTTATATAGAGAAGGAATGGGCGACATGTTATCCGGCAGGGCAAAAACACAAAACCGCTCCGCTAATCCGGAATTTTCAGCTTTACCTGCCAGGCGGCGCAAGACGCGGCCACCGCCGATTCCCCGGTCCGGGCTTAAAATAACACAAAGTTACGCAATTCCGAAAGGGGGAAAACACACAAAAGGAACCGGAAGAAAAAAAGCCTGTAAAATTTATATACTATCTGTAATTACTCAGGTGTTTAGGCTGAAAGCTATTCGGTTGTCCGTCTGTCCGCCTGAGCAATTACAAAAATCATATGAATGTAAAAGTAAAAAAGCTGCACCCCTCGGCGTTGCTGCCTGACAGGGCGCATCCCACCGACGCCGGAGCAGATCTCTTTTCGCTTGAAGCCGTGGAAATACCGCCTCAAAGCGCGGTAAAGGCAAGAACCGGGCTTTCCATCGCTCTGCCCGAGGGCACCGCCGGCATAGTCTGGGGCAAAAGCTCGCTTGAATCGCAGGGACTCATAGTAACCGCCGGACTAGTGGACGAAGGCTACAGGGGGGAAGTGCTGGTGTGTCTTTTCAACCTAACGAATGAGCCTAAAAATCTGGCAAAGGGCCAGAAAATGGCCCAGCTTCTAGTGATGCCTGTTCGCTACGTGAATTTTGACGCGGCAGAGGAACTTGAGGCTTCCCGCAGAGGCACGGGGGGATTCGGCAGCACAGGAAAGCATAAAGGAGTTTAGGCTGAAGGCTGTTAGTCAGTTAGTCCGTATTTCTGCTTCTTACCCGATAGTCTAACTGCCGACAGTCTATCCACCTAAGCCATTACCGGTTTGCTATGAAAATTCTGATACTGGGCGGCACACGTTTTTTCGGCAAGGAAACGGCGGCCCTGCTTTTTGACAAAGGCAATGAGGTGACCGTGTTTTCAAGGCGGGCGCCTGTTGAGGGACTGCCCCTTGATATAAAGCAGTCGCGCGGAGAGCGCACGGTGGAAATTGACCTTTCCCGCATGGCCGTCAAAACCTGGGACGCCGTGATAGACAATATCTGCTACACCGCCGAAGACGCGCGCAAGGCGGTAAAAATTTTCTCCGGCAGGACGGGGCTTTATATTTTTACCAGTTCCGCTTCGGTTTACACGGTGCTTGAGGGCTCTTCTTCTCCGTACAGGGAAAACCAGGTCCAGCTTTTACTCCGTAAGCCCGAATTGAAAGAAAAACACGCCTACGCGCTGGGAAAATATGAGGCTGAGGGGGTGTTTCTTTCCGCTTTCCTGGAAAAGGCTTTCCCGACCGTTATTGTAAGGCCGCCTGTGGTCATCGGCCCGCACGACCCCACACTCAGGGCCTATTCTTATTGGCTTCGGCTCGCCGACGGAGGCCCGGTTTTCCTGCCCGGTTTCGCTTTTTTAAGCCGCTATATTTTCTCCAAAGACCTGGCCAGGGTTTTTGAAACGATCATTTACTCTGGAATCACGGCCGCGGGACAGGCATTTAATTTCGGGGATTCGCTCCAGCTTACCCTTGACGATTTCGTGAAACTCTCGGCCCGCATCCTGCACAGGGACGCCAATATCCTTTACCCGCCGTATTCGTGGCTTAAAGAAAACGGCTTTAATTTTGACGCCTCCCCGTTTTCCTACGGAGGGGATTTTGTGACGGACATAGCCAAGGCCGAAAAGACTTTCGGCTGGACTTCAACGCCCATGGACAAGTGGCTTGATGAAACCATCAACTGGTTTTTATTTAAATACTGCGGCCCGCAACCCAAAAATTTTACGGCAAGGAAAGCGGAGCTGGAACTGGCGGAAAAGTGGCAACTTAAACTCTGAGGAAAATATGGTTTCAAAAAAAAATATCGCGAAAGCTAAAAAGATAAAGATCCTGCTTATGGACGTGGACGGCGTGCTGACGGACGGCAAGATGTATTTTCTTCCGGACCATAAAGGAAAAATCGTGGGGATGAAAGCCTTCCATTCACTGGACGGCATAGGCCTGCGGCTTTTAAACCAGTTCGGGATATGGACCGGAATTATCACCGGCATGCAATCGCCGGGCACGGAAGAAAGGGCCCGCCAGCTGGGAATGAACTATGCCTACCAGGGTTTTCTTTCAAAGCTCGTTCCGCTGGCCGAAATCCTCAAAGATTCGGGTCTTAAAGAGGAAAATGTGGCTTACATCGGCGACGATCTTACCGACATCCCGGTACTTAAAAAAGCGGGGCTTGCCTGCGCGCCCAAAAACGCCCTGGACGAAGTAAAAAAGGTCTGCGACCTGGTAACGCAGAAGGAAGGCGGCAGCGGAGCCGCCCGCGAGGTGTGCGATTTTATCCTTAAAAGTCAGGGGCACTGGGGAACGGTTATGGGTTACGTGGAAACCGCGCATTGGCCCGTTCCGCCGAAAAAGCCGATGAAAGTGTTTTTATATTCGGAAAAGAAGGGGGGAAAATGAAAAAATTAGCTTTGGCAATGTTTGTAACGGCGGGGCTGGTGCTTGGCGCGGCGGCCATTGAAGACGACGACTTTAACGACCAGTTGGTTTCCACCGACACCGCCAAGCAGGCGGATGAAGATGACGATCAGGCTGTCATACAGGAGTCGGACTCGGACCTGGCGGCCTTTGTACACGACTATATAACCAAGGATTCCCAGCTTAAAGGCGCGTTCTTTATCGAGAACCCGGCCAAAAAACAGATCCTCAGACTTAAACTGGTTTCACTTGAGAAAAACACAAAAGACGCCCCCGGCAACGCCAAAACACTTGCGGCGCTCTTTGCCGACGCAGGAAAGAGCTACACGGTATTGTTCTATCTGCAGAGCTCGTCCTTCGGCGGAACGGAAATAACAAAGATAGAGTTAAGCCCAAAACCGGCGGCCGTCGCCGCGGCCGGAGCCCCGCCTAAAAAATAAACAAGGATCCTTATCATGGGACATTTGATTACGGCTTTCGGAGCGGGGGTGATGTCGTTTTTTTCTCCCTGCGTTTTACCGCTTTTGCCGGGCTACCTGTCCATGCTCTCCGGCTTTTCGGCGAGCGAACTTATAAAAGGCGACCCGAAAGTGCTTACGCGCAAAGTGGTGATTTCGGCCGCTTTTTTTGTGTTGGGTTTTACCGTGATTTTTTCAATAATGGGCGCGGCCGCTTCGGCTCTTGGCGATCTGCTGGCTTCCCATAAAGAAGCCCTGGCAAAGGTATTCGGGGTAGTGATGGCTCTTTTGGGCGTGCATATGACCGGCTTGTTTAATCTTAATTTTCTTAACTATGAAAAACGCTTCTCACTGCGTGGGCTTGCCGGCGGGCCGGCGGGGGCTTTTTTAATGGGATTCGCCTTCGCTTTGGGCTGGTCGCCCTGTATAGGGCCGATACTCGCTTTCATACTGAGTCTGGCCGCCGTTTCCGGCACAGCCGCAAAAGGCGTGACGCTGCTTCTGGTTTACTCGGCGGGCATGGCCGTGCCTTTTCTGGCGGCCGCATTTTTAACCGCAAGGTTCTTTGCCTTCATAGGGCGTTTTAAAAACGCTCTTCGTTATGTGGAAATAGCATCCGGCTTGATACTTATCGCGGCCGGCGCCTTGCTTTTTTTCGACCGCCTGATGTGGATGGACTGACCCTAAAATTGCCGACTGGCAAGCCTATGGCAGTGACTCTGGCCTGTCGCGGGCCTCTGGCGCTGTCCGCGACTGTGCCATATCAGGGCCAATGGCCAACAAACGGCCTATTTTAGGAGGCTGAAGAGCTAAAGATATGGAAGCTCCGAGATCCGATAAACTTCAGACTTCAGCGCTTCAGAACTTCAGCTCTAGAATTTGCGTGACCCGGGTTTTACCAGCGGTAATTTTCGGGCGCAAAGCGGGCAGGTTTCCGGCTTGTAAAGCGTCAAGTCCAGTTTAAGCAGGCTTACGGACAGGAATTCCAGTTTCCCGGTGTCGCCCATTCTGTCTATCACCGACATCGCCCCTATAACTTCGGCACCGCAGCCGGCGGCCACCGCCGCGGCTTCGCGCGTGGATTTGCCGGTGGTAAAAACATCTTCAACAATAATTACTTTGGCGCCTTTTTTAAGACTGAAGCCGCGTCTGAGCGTCATTGCGCCATTTTCCCGCTCGGTAAAAAGAAAATCCACGCCGAAGACCCTTGCTGTTTCATGCCCGATTATCAACCCGCCCATGGCCGGCGAAAGAATTAAATCCGGTTTTTGCCCGTGCCATCGCGTCTTAAGCTCCGCCGCCATTTCAGCGGCTTTGGCCGGGTTTTTCAGCGCCAGCGCGCATTGCGCGTAGTTCGGGCTGTGCAGCCCGGAGGACAAAATAAAATGCCCCTCAAGCAAGGCTCCGCAGGCTTCAAAATACGCCCTTAAATCCCGCTCAAAACTCCTCACCTTAAAGCCTCAAGGAAAGCCATGGCCGCGGCAGCCGGGTCTTTCGCGTTGATTATCGGCCTTCCCACAACGATAAAATCCGCTCCGGCCCCGGCCGCTTCTTTCGGGGTAAGCGTTCTTTTCTGGTCGTCGCCGGCGTTTTCAAGGCGCACGCCCGGAGTGATGACGGTTATCTTTTCGCCGTGCATTTTTTTAATTTCCGCGGCTTCAAGGGGCGAACATACCACTCCGTCCACCCCGTTCTCCTCTCCAAGGTCCGCCAGGCCGCGCGCTGTTTTCAGTACGCCGCAACGGAATCCCGTCCTGAAAAGCTCGTGCTCGTCAAGGCTGGTCAGCACCGTTATTCCCCACAATTTCGGCTTTTTCTCGAGCGCCGCGCAGGCCTTCAGCATTTCCGCCCCGCCAGAGAGGTGCAGGGAAACGGAATAAACGCCAAGCGTTGCCGCGCTTTTTACGGCTGCGGCGACGGTATTGGGGATATCGTGGAATTTCAGGTCCAAAAAAACTCTTTTGCCGTACTTGAGCGCCAGCTCGACAGCGGCGGGGCCCGCGGCGGTAAAAAGCCCTGAACCCACCTTGTAAAAATCAACCAGGCCGCTCAACTGTTTAAGCAGTTCCTCCGCTTTTTTCAGGTCCGGCGCGTCCAAAGCCGCTATCAGGCCGGTTTTTTTTGTCATGCCGCTCCCCTGTAACCGGTTTTATCCATATATTCAAGAATTTCTTTCACCAGAAACGGGCCCTCATAAACAAGCCCGGAATAAATCTGCACCAGATCCGCGCCAAGTCTGAGCTTTTCCACGGCGGAGCGCCCGTCGAAAACTCCGCCCACGCCTATAATGGGAACCCGCCCGGCGGCGAGTATGGCCGTTTTTTTAAGCGTTTCGTCGGCAAGCGCTTTAAGCGGTTTCCCGCTTAAGCCGCCCTCGCGGCTTTGCCAGCGCAGAGGCAGGCCTTCGCGTTTTATGGTGGTGTTCGCGGCTATAAGCCCGAAGCCGCGCGCCACGGCGGTGGAAACAACGCTTTCAAGTTCCGCGGCTTCAAGGTCGGGCGAGATCTTTATAAAAAACGGTTTTTTTGTTTTTTGCCCTGATGCGAATTCAAGCAGCGGGTCAAGCAGGCGCTCCAGTTTCTCTTTCTGATGAAGCTCGCGCAGCTGCAGGGTGTTCGGAGAGCTGATATTAACGGCGAAATAATCGCCGTACGGGTAAAGTATTTTAAGCGCCTCCAGATAATTTTTCGGCGCGAGAGCAAGCGAACAGTCCGCATTCTTGCCGATGTTTATGCCGATAGGGATATCCAGCGGCAGAAGGCGCTCAAGCGAGCGCGCGGCCTGGTAGGCGCCCACATTGTTAAAACCCATGCGGTTGATGAGCGCTTTTTTTTCGCTTATCCTGAAAAGACGCGGCTTGGGGTTTCCGTTCTGGGGGCGCAGCGTCACGGTACCCAGTTCAAGAAAGCCGAACCCAAGACGTGAAATAAATTTCGGAACCTCGCAGTCTTTGTCAAATCCGGCCGCGAGGCCTATAGGATTTTTAAATTTCAGGCCGGCGGCGGCCACCGGGAATTGTTTGGCCTTGGAGAGCAGTTCCGTTATTAAATTCGCCAGTTTAAAACCTTGAAGCACACTGGCGGTTCTGATGGCGGTGTTGTGGGCGAGCTCCGGATTCATACCGAACAGCAGGCGCCTGACGAGTTTTCTGTATAAGAATCCCATGGTGTTATTCAATTTTACATATTACGGAGCGCGCGGGCCACTGAGGCGGCGGTTTCGTGCAGCTTACTTCAAAACACGGCCGCCGGAGAACACAAGTTTGCCCGCCACTATGCAGGCTTCGGCACGGCCCTTAAGCCGCCGGCCGATGAAAGGGGAATTTGCGGATTTTGAAAAGAATTTTTCCGGCACACTGTAAATAGCGCGCGGATCTATTATCGTTAGGTCGGCGTCAAAACCTTTTTTAAGGGCGCCCTTTGTTTTAAGACCGAGTATACGCGCGGGATTGAAACTTAAAAGCTCCGCCAGGCGCAGCCTGGTCACGCGGCCCTTGCCCACTAGCTCCGTCAGGGCGAGGGGAACCATGGTTTCAAGCCCGATAATTCCGAAAGGGGCTTTAAGAAAACCCCGCGCTTTTTCCGCAGCCGGGTGAGGCGCGTGATCGGAGGCGATGACGTCGATAGTTCCGTCGGCAAGTCCCCGTATTACGGCCAGCCGGTCGGCTCCCCTCCTTAAGGGAGGTTTCATTTTAAAATCGGCGTCGGGCCGCTTTATATCGCCGGATGTCAGCGAAAAATAGTGCGGGCAGGTTTCAGCGGTTACGGGCAGACCGAGTTTTTTAGCCGCGCGCGCGGCCGCCACGCTGCCTGCGCAGCTGAGGTGCTGTAAATGTATCGGCCCGGCCGAGCCCGCTGCAAAAATATCGCGCAAAACGGCGAATATTTCCGCTTCCCTCGCTATCGCCGGAAGTTTAAGCCGCGCGGACGCGGATTCGTCAACCACTCCAATTCCGGTCAGGTTAAAATCCTCCGGATGGTCAAGCAGCGGTATTTTAAGTTTTTTGGCGGTCTCAAGAGCAGACATCAGCAGGGCGGGACCGGCAAGCGTTGAGCCGTCGTCGGTAAAAGCGACGGCGCCGGCGGTTTTAAGCTTTTTTAACCGGGAAAGTTTTTTACCCGAGCGGCCGGCGGTGGCGGCGGCGGAGAAAAACATGTTCACCGGGCACTGACGGCGCGCTTTAATGATAAACTTTCTCAGCAAAGCCGGGCTGTCCATGGGCGGCTTTGTGTTCGGCATTAAAAGAACGGAGGTTATGCCGCCCGCGGCGGCCGCGCGCGCGGCCGTGAGCAGCGTTTCCGCGTCTTCATCCCCCGGCTCGCGCGCATGAACATGCATGTCTATGAATCCGGGAAAAACCCACAAGCCGGCGGCGTCGTAAATTTCAATTCCTGTCCGGGGGGGTGCAATGCGTTTTCCAATTGCGGCGATGCGGCCGTTTTTTATCAACAGGTCGCCCTTATGCTCGGTTTTGGAGGCGGGGTCAATGAGAAGGCCGTTTTTTATCAGCAGGCTTGGCATTTTTTTTTGCGGGAATTTTTTTTACCGCCGGGATCTGCGGCGCGGGAGAAGACTGAATGGTTACCAGCTGGTATTCAAAAGCGCGCGGGTCTTCGCGGTAAATAATCAGCTGGCCGGCCGTGGCAAATATTAAAACGGCCCATATTACATGGAAGGCCTTTTTCTCAAAGAAAAAGTGAAAAACTTTCATAAGCACGGCGGCGATCAAAGTTAAGCCCATGGCCGTGTGCGCGGTAAATACCGGATCCCAGGCCGCTTCGTTAACCCTGTAAGGCACGCTGAAGTAAAGCAGGCCTATCACGCAAAGGAATCCCAGGAAAAGAAATTGCCAAAGCCCGCCTTTTTCGCCCATGTAGAGCGCCATCAGGCGGCTCAGGCCGGCTGCCGCGAAAAACCAGGCGAAAGCCGAGAAGACATAGAAACCGCCTTTCAGTTCAAGCGCGTCGTGAAACAGCTGCAATTTCCAGCCGCCCAAAAAATAAAACATGGAGCACAGCATGAGGGCTGAGCCGAAAAGAAAAGCGGCGGGGGGAAGAAAATTTATTTTTCCTGATTTATTGCCCAGAGCGCGGGCTTCCACCGCGCCCAAAACCAAAAGGGCGGCCCCCTGTGAAACATGAATAAAAGTTGAAGCGCGCCTGAAACTTTCCGGATCGACAAAATTCATTTTTTTCTCCCTCTGCGTTTCCCGTCTTTCAAATATTGGTAAAGGACGGCAAGTCCGCCGGCAACAAGCAAAAGCCAGGCCGGCCTGGAAAAACCGCCCTGAGCGGGGGCCGCGCTTCCCTGGGCCGCCGCGGCGGCGGAAGAGTTAAGTACCGGAACCCCGCCGGGCTTGGAGGAAACTGTTTTTTTTACCGCCGAGGCGGGAGGCGGTTTTTTCTGGGCGGCTTCAACGTCGCTCAGAAACCCGGATTTTTTCTTTACCGGATCGGAGCAGGAATCCTGCCCCCTGGGGCAGCCGCTTGCGGCGAGCGCCGTTGCCGGAAAGAGAGCCGCCGCTAAAAACAGAAAAAATATTATGGTTTTCATTTCAACACCTTTTCCAACGACTGTAACCAGCTCTGCTGAATTGTGCCGCACTCGTTCCACCCACACCTGTCTCGTTTTCAGCAGCCGCCGTTAAACACGGAAAAGTCCTCCATGCTTTTTCTTTGCCGCTGGGAGGGAGCTTCGTCCGGGTAGCCCGCGGACAGTATTATTTCCACCTTCTTGCCGGGCCCTAGGCCAAGGGCGCGCGCCGCCGCCTTAGCGTTAAACCAGCCGAGCCAGCAGGTGCCGATGCCCTGCTCCGCGGCCGCCAGCACAAAATGCTCGGCGGCTATGCCCACATCCACCAGCCGGAAATCCGTGCTTTGCACACGATTGCCGAACCAGGCGCTAAATTTCCCGCGCTCCGAGACCACGAACACCAGCGCGCCGGCCCCCGCGGCGAATTTGCAGACGGAGTAAATGCCTGAGAAAGCGGCTTTTGAAACTTTTCCTTTCAGCTCAGGCTCGTCCACAACTATAAAGCGGTAAGGCTGGGCGTTGCAGGCTGACGGGGCCAGGCGCGCCGCCTCAAGGCAGAGCGACAGTTTTTCCCTTTCCACCGGCAGGGGCTTATACTTTCTTATGCTGCGCCGCTTTGCGACAAGCTCTAAAAACGGGGATTTGAGCATAGCCATATTTTATAAAATAGAACGGCGGGCTAAGTAAAAGTATTTTGATTTGAAAGGAAATAATTTATGGACAACTGGCAGGAAGAGGTTAATTTCGCTATTACGGTTTGTGACCTGGAGGGAAAAATACTCTCCATGAATAAAAAATCCGGGGAAACTTTTCAGAAAAAGGGAGGGGCATCCCTTGTGGGTGCCAATGCGCTTGACTGCCATCCCGAACCGGCCAGGGCAAAGCTTAACGCCATGCTGAAAACGCCCTGCACGAACGCCTATACCATAGAAAAGAACGGGGTTAAAAAGCTGATCTACCAGACACCGTGGTTTAAGGACGGCAAACCCCGCGGCCTGGTGGAGCTTTCTCTTGAGCTTCCGGAAAAACTTCCCCATTTCTTCAGAAAACAGGATGAAGAAAGCCATAAGCCGTAGGCTTTATGCCATAGGCAGGATACAGTTATTCTTGCTGTTTCGGAATAGGGACCGCGCGCCAACTTCCTGACGGGATATTGCCAAGCTCAAACGGGCCGAAACGGGTTCTGACAAGTTTCAGCGTCCGCCTTCCCAACGCCTCAAACATCCTTCGTATCTCGCGATTTTTACCTTCGGCAATAGTAATCTCCAGAGTCTGAGCGCCGCCTTCCTGTTTAAGGGGGAAAATATTCGCGGGACCGGTAAACTCGCCCCTGCCGATGTCTATTCCGCCGTGAATTATTTTTTCGATATCGTGCTGCGACAGTATCCCGTCTATGGTAACCTGATAAGTGCGGGGGATCTTGTAGCGCGGATCGGTCAGCCGGTTACCGAGATCGGTGTCGTTCGTGAACACCAGAAGCCCTTCCGATTCCAGGTCCAGGCGGCCTACCGGAAAGACCCAGCTTAGCGCGCCGCCCAGATAATCATACACCGTTTTCCGCCCCAGTTCGTCGCTTCTTGTGGTGACGCAGCCGGCCGGCTTGTTAAAAAGGAGGCAGATCTTTTCCCGACGCGCGGGAGGTTTGCCATCCACCAGTATTTTGTCTTTGGCCGTGGCGGGCTGTCCGGGATTGGTGGTTACCCGCCCGTTAAGGGTTACTCTGCCGTCGCGAACATACTCAACGGCCTGTTTCCGAGAGCAGAACCCCAGTTTCGAAAGCATTCGAATAATGTTATGCGACGCCTGCATATTTTTCTCCGATTTCCGCTCCAAAAGCCGCGGCAACTCTTTAGAGTCTAGAAAATTGAGGGGGATTTGTAAAAATATCTATTGCATTTTATTTAAACAATAGATAAAATCAATAAGCGCAAAATAAGCGCCAGGAGAAAAAATGCCTAAAGCTAAAAAGAAAGTCGCTAAGAAAGTAGCCAAGAAAAAAGCGAAAAAAACCTCAAAACGGAAATAGTTCCGTTCTGAAACCTAAGCATCGGAAAGCGGCACAAGAAGCGCAAGTATAAGGCTTTGAAGTGCCGCTTCTGTTTTAGTTCAACTGAGCACTTGCGAATCTCAGCGTGTTCACCCGCGTTGCGATTTCCACCAGGTCCTGCCCTGAAATCTCCGGATAGGCTGCCGCCGCATCAAATGTTTTCACCAAGGCGCCCTTTCTTTCAAAATAAATGCGGGCTATGGAATGTCCTTTATACAGCACATCGTAGCCTGGCGTTCTCCACTTAAGATAAGACCCCGCCCATAAAACGCTTTTATAAACATAGGCTTTCAAGCCATTGTCTTTCTCCAGCTTATAGCTTTCTCCCAGCCACGCTTTTACCTGCCATTTCATAAAGCCTCCTTTAGGGCTGCGGATAGCGTGTAGCGGATAGGGATTAGAGAAGGAGTTTCCTGTCCGGCCACTAACCGCTAGCCTCTATCCGCTGCCCCTATGTTATAGCACACCAACGCGACAGCGTCTTGTCGCGTTGCTTTTTATGTTTTTGCGGCAATAAAATGTTTTTCCTGAATTTTAGGACAACAAAATTTACGGGCACTAAAATGAAGCGCAAAAATCTCTCACTGGTGCCTTGCAACTGCTGTATTCTGACTGGCGGCAAGGACTATTCCGGCGCAGGCCTCGGCGTCGGAGAGTGCGTTGTGATGGTTGAGTTCTATGCCAAGACGCAGGCAGACATTGGAGAGGGTTGCCGGGCGGATCTTTAAAACATGCCTCGCCAACTGCACAGTGCACACGAACGGCTGAGGCGGTTTCGGCACTCCGGCGGCGGCGCAGCAGGCGTATAGAACCCTTTTATCAAACCCCGAGTTGTGAGCGGCGAGTGTTTCGGCTGTGCTTATGAAGTCCGCTATTTTTGGCCAGACGCCTTTAAAATCGGGCGAATTTTCCACATCCTCCCATGAAATGCCGTGAATATCGGTAAAAAGGAACTCCTCTCTGGGCGGGCGGATGAGGCAATACAGCCTTTGCGCTATTTTCCCGTTCTTTACTTTAACAAGCCCCACGGAGCAGGCGGAATCGGGCCCATAGTCGGCTGTTTCAAAATCTATAGCTATGAATTCACCCATACTGTCACCATCCTTCAGCGGATACTGCTAATAGTATAGCTCATCAATGCGACAGCGTCTTGTCATGTTAAAAAATATCGTTTTTCTATTTTCGAACCAGTTGCGAGTCGTCCGCTAAAGAGCACCTGAGCGACCGAAGCGGCGGGCGATTTCCGAGGGGGAAAGATAAAAAAGAGTGGGGCGGCCGTGGGGGCAGTGGAAGCTGTCTTTGGCGCTTTTAAGGTCTTCCAGCAGGCGCAGAGCCTCCTGCGGCTTTATGTAATCGTGCGCCTTTATTGACTTTTTACAGGCCATGGTGGCTATAGTATTCCTCTTAAGCTCCTCCGTGGATTTTGACGGGTCGCCCAAAACCTCGGAAAGATAGCCGAGGAATTCATTAAACGCTGACGGGGTAAAATAAAAAAGCGCCGGAGTAGCGCGCAAAAGCGCCGTGCCCGGCCCACCCTGCTCGATTTCAAAACCAGCCGTGGCAAGCCAGTCTTTCCACTTTAAAATGGTTTCCAGCTGAGAACGGCTGAGCTCAACTGAGACAGGCAGGATAAGCGGCTGAACTTTTATCGACCCTTTTGAAAATTCCTCAAGATATTTTTCGAAAAGCACCCGTTCCTGCGCCGCGTGCTGGTCGACCACAAGAAGGCCGCCGGCCGATTCAAAAAGCAGATAGCTTTTGGCCACCTGGCCAAGATAGACGATAGGCGGGGCATACCAGTCGGGTCGCGTTTCAGCGGTAAGGGATGCGCCTCCAGGCACGGCCTGCGGTTCAAAAAGGGAATCTCCGCCTCCGGCGGCGACGGATGTTTGCGCGGGGCCTTGTCCATAAGGGGGAGCACCCGCTTTCACCTTAACTTCGGAGGGCAGATCCGGCGCGCTGAAAGTGTTTTTGGAGGCATCGCCTGAAAAGCGGACCTCGCCTGTCTGCTTTTTTAAAAGCTCGGAATAAATCGTACCCGAAACGGCCTTGAAAATCTCATTATCGTTCGAGAATTTGACGTCTTTTTTCTGCGGGTGGATATTAGCGTCAAAAACGGAGGGGTCAAGCTCAAGAAAAAGCGCGCAGGCGGGATGTTTGCCGGCGAGCATATGCTCGTAGCCGCGGTAAAGCGCCTGCCTGAGGAGTGTTGAGACCACCGGCCTTTTGTTCACGAAAAAATGCTGGTTGAAGCGCGTGGCGCTTAAGGCGTCCGGCCTTGAAAAAAGCCCGTAAACGGCAAGCCCCGGGCGGCGGCTTTCAACGACTATAAGCCCGCCGTAAACGTTTTTTCCGAAAATGACGGCCGCCCTGTGCTTAAGGTTCTCCATATCCCCGCCGGGAAGCACCGGAAGAGAAAACATTTCAGCCCCGTCAAGTTTAAGTGTAAAAGCGGTGTTTAAATTTGCCAGCGCCGCCTCTTCCACCGTCTTCATAAGCTGACCGCGTTCCGTGTTGTCGCTTTTAAGGAACTTGGCGCGCGCGGGGATATTAAAAAAAAGCTCGGCCGCTTCGACAGTGGTGCCCTTAACCGGGGGGGCGGGCATTTCTTTTGTTACCTTGCCGCCCTCCCCTACCACGGCGCAGCCGAAATCGGCGCCTTTTTTTGCGCTTGTGATAGATAGTTTTGAAACGGCGAAAACAGAATACAGCGCCTCGCCCCGGAAGCCGAAAGTTTTTAATTTGTCCAAGTCCTCAAAAGAGCTTATCTTGCTGGTGGCATGGCGGCCGAGCGAGAGAAGCAGGTCTTCTTTATCCATACCCTTGCCGTCGTCGCGCACACGGATGAGCTTTTTGCCGGCTTTCTCTATTTCTATCTCAATTTTAGCCGCGCCGGCGTCAAGGGAATTTTCGATCAGTTCCTTAAGCGCCGAGGCGGGCCGCTCTATAACCTCGCCGGCAGCGATCTTCGCCACCACTTCTTCAGTAAGGACTTTAATTTCGGACATGTATTTATTTTACAATAAAAAGGTAGCGTCTACCTTTTTGAAAAGGACTGACGAAATAATCGGTCGCCCAAACAACCGTTACGGTCCTTATCAAGGGCTTTCCATTCTTTTTGCGGGATATTCTGATTTATAAACTCAATATACTGATTTAAAGCGCTCCCGTAATTTTCGCTGAAAAGAGCCAGGGCTTCAGAGGGGGTCTCAACCACGCCATCGCCTCCGATAAGGTATGCCCTGTGACTGGACCATCGGTAGTCTTCAGGTTTCGCAGCGATTCCGGCTTTAACCGGGTTTAAATGTATATAGCGCAGCAGAGCGAGGAAATACCTGTCCTTTTGAACCAGCCGGCTTTTAAACCTCGTCTCAAACAAGTGTCCGGTCCGCGAATATTTTGAATTGAAATACTTGGTGTAGTCCAGTGTCAGTCTGAACATCCAATCACTGATATTAGCAAGCCGTGTTTCGACGAAGAGATGCACATGGTTTGTCATTAAAGTATAAGCATGTATCCTGACATTAAACTCCGCAGCCCTGGAATTCAGCAATTTAAGATATTCAAACCTGTCCGCTGTGTCCAAAAACAGTTCTGATTTATTATTTCCACGGGTTATTACATGATAATACGCCCCTGGATAAGCTATTCGTAATGGCGCAGGCATAATTCCTCCTCAAAAAGGTAGACGCTACCTTTTGAGTATAGCAGGCCGACACGACAACAGTGTGTCGTGATGAAATGAGGGAATTTTACTGGATAAGAAAGAGACCCTGTCCCGAAAAACGAATCGCTGGAAGAATCCGGATTAAAGCTGGCCGGTGTATTCAATTACGTATGAATATTCACCGTTCGCCGCCACCACGCGGGAACTTAACACTTTAAGGCCAGCCCCGGTAAAAGCGGCCGCCTTCTCTTCCATGGCGGTGCGCGCGTCGTCCTCGTAGGAAAATGTTTCGGGGCTGTTATAGACCTTCACCGCGGGGGCCGGAGGATTTGGGCCGGGGTTGACGGAAGAAGAAGCCTTGGATATGTAGTCTATCGCGTATGAATAACTGTTGAGCGAGCCGACGGTCCTTGAGCCTACCACGGCAAAACCCGCGCCGTTCAGGACGGCGGCCTTTTCCTGCATGGCTGTTTTCGCCTCGCTCTCAAAAGTGAAGGTGTCCGGAGCTTGATAGGTTTCAATGGCGGCCGACGGGATCACTCCGCCCTGCTGGTATATATTGAACACTATAAAATCCACGCTGAAAGAATAATCGGTTCCGACGGGCCGCACTATATTGCTGACAGGGGGGACGCCGGCGCCGGAGAACACGGCCAGCCGCTCTTTTGAGGCCTTGAGCGCGTTGCTGTCAAAAGGAAAGATATCCTGGGCATCGTAGCGGGCCACGGAGAATTGCGGGCGCGCGCCGTATTTATTGGTCTTCACCACATATTCCATTTCAACGGCGTAATCGCCGTCGGGCCTTTTAACGGCTTTGCCCCTGATCGCCGGAATCCCGGCCTGCTTGAACAGCGCCGAGAAACTGTTTACGGCTTTCTGCGCCTCGCTCTCAAAAGTGAACTTGCCGCCGGTGTATTTATCGAACTGCACATCATATTCGGCAGTGGGCCTGAGCATGTTCTTCATTACATAATCCACCGCGAAAGCGTTGTCATTGCCTGCGGCGTAAAGATACGCGCTCAGAACGGGTATCTGCGCGCTCTTAAAGTTGGCGGAGCAGGAGTTCATGGCGTCCTGCGCGTCGGCTGTGCGCCAGTAGGCTGCACCGTTCTTATATGTGTCTATGATCACGGCGGGAGGAAGCTGGGCGCCGTTCTTGACGGTGGGCACGTAATCTATGATGAAAGTGTAGTTGTGGTCCGGGGTTTGCGCCACCCGGCCGCCCAAAGTGGTCAGGCCTGCGGCTTTTAGCACGGCTATCCTCGCGTCCATGGCCGGCTTGGCCTGGGTGTCAAAGCTGAATTCTTCGTCGGTGGTGTAGATGGCGATGGTAACGCCGGGAGGGGTCACCGGGTTGACCGGCGCGGGCTTTGAGGAAGCGGCCGCTTCGGTCCGTTTTATACCGCTCAAATCCACATCTTCAAGGTTTTTAACTTCGGAAAAGGCCTGCGCGGAAAGCACAAAAAATACCGCTGCGATAAATGTGACTTTTCTCATTCTATCCTCCGTGTTTTTATGGCTTCCGGTTATAAATCCAGCTTAGGAACTCTCCCCATCGGGTTTCGCGCGCGAAAGGCAGGTCCCAGTAGATCGTCTCCATATTTTTCTCAAAATCCGAGAAAAGACCCGAGGCCGCCGCCACCCTTATGGGCGGAATATGGATAGCAAGGCCATGCGCCCGGCTATAGTCGAAACCGGTGTTGGATACGCCGGTATATGAATACTTGTAAATAAGCTCCCCTGATATGAAGTCCATCAGCTCGCGGCCTTTCTGCCTGGCAAGCGACTGTTCCGGCGTGTCCTGCGACTGGCCTGCGTTCATAATGTCGACGAAATCATAGAGATCGCCCGATATGGAGAACGTGCGCGCTATAACGGCGGTGGTGGCGGTGGTTATCCCGAATATGTCGAAGCGGGCCACCTGCTTACCGGCCGCGGTTACGGCGGCCCGGTCCTTAATCGCCAGTTCCGCGTCCACCCAGGCGTTAAGTTTCCCGGCAAAAGCCGGGAACTTGGAAGTAAGTATTACTGATGCGTGCCCGCCGGGGATCTTGAAAGCCTTAATTCTGGCGATATACCCGTCGGCAAGTGTCGCGCCCAGCCGCTCGCTTGTGATAGCCGGCTCCGCGTTCAGGGTGTCCAGCATGCCTTTCAGATCATAGCCCACCGCCGACATAAGCTCGCTGGACCCCACGACCACATCGGTATAATCCTTGATCTGCCAGGCCACTTCGGCCATCTGCATAATGCAGGACGTCATAACGAACGCATCCACCCTGCCGGTCTCCGCCATAAGCAGGCGCAACTCGGGCAGTGTAACATAGTTTTGTGTATCCGTGTCTATCAGCGTTCCCTTCTGGGGGCCTTTTTTTTGGTCGAAAATGCCGTTGCCATGCCCATAAATTGCAAAAACGTACCTTTTGGCCGGATAATTGGTCTTGGCCCATTTGGTGAAATCCGCCACGCGGTGCCAGTCGCCGGAGTCCGTATTGTTTTCAGTTTTGACCATATCGGGCGCGAAAGGCGCGAGTATAGCGGCGTTGATGGGCCCGTCGCTCTCATTAAACATATTCTCTATCAGCTTATCCAATTCAGCGGCATTGCCGGCGTTACCCAGAGCCATCCTGAAAGTCGAAGTGGAAACCGAGCCGTCCGCATATTTAACCGGGATGGAGGCCTCAACCACCACGTTCACCCGGTCCGTGGAGCCGGTCTTCTTCATTTCAAGCAGCTGCCACATAAGCGTATAACGGAGCTTGTCTTTGGTGGTGGAATAGAACATCACGGTCCAATCCTTCGGACCGGAGACCCGCGGCGTTGCGACGGGCGTGCCGGCGGCCGCGCGAACGGCAGCGGCGTTCAGGCCGTCAAGGTTAAAATCGCCGGCTTTTGCGGAAAAAGAGGGAAGGCACAGCACAGCCAAGAGGTATATTCTTTTCAAAGCATTCTCCTGTAAATTAGATTCTTCTGATATTATAATATAGACGCCCCTGGAAACACTTGGGCCTAAAGGGCAATGGAATTAGGCCGAAAGGCCCAGAACGAGGTCGCCGGAGGCAGGCGGATTTTTTAGTTGTTGGTGGTTAGTTGACGTTGACAGAAGGGAAACGACGGGAAAAAACCGCCGCTTTTCTTACGGCTATTTCAAAAATACCGGTGGTTTATTTGCCCATTTGCTAACGGGGTTTACGCCCATATAGCCAGCTAAGAAAAGATCCCCACTTGGTTTCTTTGGCAAAAGGCAGATCCCAGTAATTGGTTTCACACAGGGCGTTAAAACCCTCGATATTCCCGCCTATTAGAGCCACCGGCGGAATATGAATGGAAAGGCCGTGGGCGCGGCTGAAGTCCACGCCCGTGTTGGATTTTCCGGTATAGGCGTATTTATAAACCAGTTCATTGGCGATAAAACTCATCAACTCGGTCCCGCGCAGACGCGCCGGCAGGGTTGCAGGGTTATCCTGCGGCAGGCCTTCGTTTACTATGCGGACAAAGTCGTAAAGGTCGCCCGATATCGACACCCGGCTCGCCACAAGGGTCTGCGTGGAAGCGACGGTAACGCCAAAAATATCAAAACGCGCCGTTTCCTTCACGCCGGCAAGAAATATCTTCTTGTCATTAAGCGCGGTGACCGCGTCAACCCAGGCATCCAACTTTTCGGCAAAAGCGGGAAGCTTTGCCGTAAGCAGCACCGAAGAATGCCCTCCGGACAGCTTATAATCCTTAACCCCCTGAACGTAGCTGTCCGCCAGGGAAGCGCCCAGGCCCTGAGTGGAAATACCGGGGTTGTCGTCAAGAGTCTTCACCATACCGCCCAGATCATAACCCACCGACCACAGAAGTTCACTGGAGCCGACTATAACATCCGCGTAATCTTTTATCTGGTAAGCCACTTCAGCCATCTGCATCAGGCAGGACTGCATCACAAAAATATCCACCTTGCCGATAACGGCCATAAGCTGGCTCAGCTCCGGAGTGGTCACGTAATTTCCGGTGTCGGTATCGCGCAGCGTTGCCTTGCCCGGCGGGGCGCCCTTTCTTACCGGCTTTTTATCGTCAAAGAAGCCGTTCCCGTGGCCGTAGATCACAAAAGCGTATCTTCTGGCGGGATACTCTTCCTTAGCCCACCTGCCGAAAGCGGCAACGCGGCGCCAGTCCCCTGTATCGACGTTGTTTTCGCTCTTCACGATGTCCGCCGCGAAAGGCTTGAGAACGGCGGCGTCTATGGGCCCGCCCTGCGAACTCATAAGCAGTTTAATGTACTTGTCCATCTCCGCCTCCGGAGAGCCTTTTCCCAGCGCCATGCGCACAGTGGGGGTTGAAATTACCCCGTCGGCCGATTTAACCGGAAAGGCGGCCTCCACCACCACATTCACACTATCCGTGGAGCCGGTTTTCTTCATTTCAAGAAGCTGCCACACAAGTGAATAGCGCAGTTTATCCTTGGTGGTGGAATAGTACATCACGGTCCATTCCTTGGTTTGCCGGGCGGCTTTGGAGCGGGCGGCCGGGGCCGGGGCTATTCTGGCGGCGGCTTTCCCGGGGTTGGGGATAGCCAGACCGCTGTTGCCGTCGAAACCGATCTGTTCGAGCGCGCTGCCTGAGCCGGGTGCGTCCCTCAGATCTCCGGGAACATTTACCGTTTGCTTATGCGCCGGAACAATTAAAAAAATCCCAAGCCCGATGGACAAAATGGCGGCTATAGACGCAATTTTTACGATCCTCATAATGGCTCCTTAGACTAGAGCTGAAGAACTGAAGCTCTGAAGCGGAAGAGGGTGAAAAACTTCAGTTCTTCAGCGCTGAATTAATACGGCACCTGCACAGACCAGTCTTTTTGGCTCCAATGCAAATCCAAAAGAGCGGGGTAAGCCTTGACTGAGATCTCTCACCGCTATCTAATAGGATGGCAGGGGCCGGACCAGGTGTCAAGGGTACAAAAGGCCTGAAATTACGGGCAGCCGGTTCTGATGTTTGAGATTTTAAGGCGGAAACGGATGTTCACTCCAGGCGCTTTTTCCAGTCCTCTACGGCCTGAAGGGCCTGCATGGGCGTCATGTTCTTCGGGTCGCACATTTTTATTTCGTCAAGCACCGGGTGGTTAGAGAAAATAGGCAGCATGGGGGCCGCGTTGTCTTCGGCGGAGCCGGCCTGTATGTTGCCCTTGGTTTCAAGCACGCGCAGAATTTCGCGCGCGCGCTGTATGGCGGAGTCGGGAAGCCCGGCCAGCTGGGCCACGTGTATGCCGTAGGATTTGTCGGCGGGGCCGGAGGATATTTTATGCAGGAACACCACGGCGGTCTTGCCCGCGGCGTTGGTCCATTCTTTCACAGCTATATTGAAATTTTTAATGCCCGCGAATTTCTCCGCAAGCTCCGTAAGCTCAAAATAATGGGTGGCAAAAAGAACTTTCGGGCCGCCTTCCGGTCTATAAAGCCGCTCCACCACCGCCCAGGCGATGGAAATGCCGTCAAAGGTGGAAGTGCCGCGTCCGACCTCGTCAAGCAATATCAGGCTCTTCGGCGTGGCCAGATTTAAAATGGAGGCCGTTTCGCGCATTTCCACCATAAAAGTGGACTCTCCCCTGGCCAACCGGTCCTGCGCGCCTATGCGCGTCATTATCCTGTCCACAATTCCTATGGTGGCGGCCTTGGCCGGCACAAAAGAGCCTATTTGCGCCAGTATCACTATAACGGCGGTCTGCCGTAAATACACGCTCTTGCCGCTCATGTTCGGGCCGGTAAGGATGATTATTTGGGGGTCGGTGCCGCTTATGCTTAAATCGTTGGGGACGAACTCGCCCGCGCTCAGATATTTTTCCACCACGGGGTGTCGCCCTTCCTCTATTATCAGCTCGGAACCGCTCGTAATAACTGGCCGGGCAAAGTCGTATTTAACGGCGGCCTCGGAGAGAGAGAAGAACACGTCCAGTTCGGCCGCGCTGACGGCGAAAGCGCGCAGCTCTTTCAGGGCGCCGGCCACTGTCTCTTTAAGTTCCGAGAAAAGCTGGCTCTCAAGTTTCTGCGTGCGCTCCTCGGCGCCCAGGATCTTTCCTTCCAGTATTTTCAGCTCTTCGGTAATGAACCGCTCGGCGTTAACAAGGGTCTGTTTGCGGGTGTAATAATGAGGAACCTTCGGCAAATGCGGTTTGGTGACTTCGATATAATAGCCGAAAACGCTGTTGTAGCTCACCTTAAGCGAAGGGATCTGGGTTTTGTTCCTTTCGCGCAGCTCTATTTCGGACAGCAGTTTCTGGCTGTTCCTGCGGGTGGAGCGAAGTTCGTCAAGCTCGGAACTGAAACCTTCCCGTATCACCCCGCCGTCGGAAACCTTGGCGGGGGGATTATCAGAGAGCGCGGCCTCAAGTTTTTCCCGAAGCGCGGTAAGGGCGGGGGAAATCGTTTCCAGGCGGCCGGCCAGCTCCGGCACCCGCTCAAAAAAACTGGCGGAACTTAAAAGAAGTTTCAGGCGCGGCAGCTGGCCGAGAGCTTTGCGCACAGCGGCGACATCCCGGGGGGCGGCGCTGCGGGCCAGTACCCGGCCGAGCAGGCGTTCAATGTCGGGGATCTGGGAAATTATTTCAGCGAGGCCCTCCCGGGCTTCCCGATTCTCGGCCAGGAATGCGGTGAAGTTCTGGCGGATGTTAATAGCGTGCGGCTCGGCCAGCGGCTCAAGCAGCCACCTTTTAAGCAGGCGTGAACCCATGGAGGTTTTTGTCAGATCAATGCATCCCCACAGCGTTTTTGAGTCGTCGTCATACTGCGAACTCACAAGCTCCAGCGTTTTTATGGCCGATTCGTCCAGCTGGAGGCGGTTCGTGGACTCAAAAAAAGAAGGGGAAAAAGCCTCTTTAAGCCCGGGCTGGTTCAGCCGTACATACGCGGCGGCGGCGGCGGCCGTTCCCGCGGCCAGCTTGTGGTTCTGCCACACGCTTTCGAGCCCCCAGGCCGGTCTTCCGACATGAACGTTTTCATATTCGGTAATTTCCGCTCCGGAAAAAACGATATTTCTTTTTTTCAGCTCGGCAATGGTGTGCGGCCCGGCGATAATTTCAGCGGGAGCCAGGCGCGAAACCATCGCGAGCAGGCAGGACAAGTCCGGATCGTTGAGGTTTTGAGTGGCGAAAAACTCGCCCGTGGACGCGTCCATGTAGGCCAGGCCCCAGCCCACGATATCAAGCTTCAACGCGATCAGATAATTGGAGGACCTGGTACGCAGCAGTTCGTCTTCCACTATGGTGCCGGGCGTTATCATGCGCACCACTTCCCGTTTAAAAAGCTTTGTTTTTTTCAGGTCGGCTGAAGGCGCGGTCTGCTCGCAAATGGCCACTTTGCGTCCGAGCGCCAGCAGTTTTGAGATATATCCTGAAGCGGAGTGGTAGGGAATGCCGCACATGGGCACGCCGTTCCTGGCGGTAAGAGTAAGCCCGAGCAGGGCGCTTGCCGCGGCGGCGTCTTCGGAGAACATTTCGTAGAAATCACCCAGCCTGAAAAAAAGAATGGCCTGCGGGCATGAGTTTTTTAAGGTCTGATACTGCTGCATTAACGGCGTTTCAGGGAAGTCAATTGTTTCTTTCATAACAACGGGTTAAAATGAAACGTATTTGTCTGCCATAGGCCGTATGCCATAAGCCATACGCAGAAACTTTATACATAAACCTATTTTAAGGAGGTCATAAAAAGCTTATGGCCTATAGCTTAAAGCTTATGGCGATTAGAGCGCAAAGCGCTCTAATCTGTATATTGTATCAAAAGGGCCCGGGCCTCTTTAAGGGTTTTCAGGGTCATGAAAGAAGCGCGCGCGGCCGCGCTGCCTGGCAGGCCTTTAAGCCAGTAGCCAACAAGCTTCCGGGACGAGGCAAGCCCCCGCTCCTCTCCGTGAAGCCCGGCGTTGAGTTCAAGAAACCTCAAAAACAGCTTCATGCGTTCGCTGTCGCCGAGCAATTCCGTAGAAAGGCCGTCCAGTTCCCCGGCTATTTCCCGAAAGATCGCCGGATTACGCACCGCTCCCCTGCCTATAGCCACTCCGGCACAGCCGGTTTCAAGTATGGCGCGCGCCTCGGGTGCGCCGTTTACCCCGCCATTGCCTATAACCGGTATTTTAACGGCAGCGGCCGTCAGACGCAGAGCTTCAAGGTTTATGGGCCCCGAGTGACAATTGGCGACCGGGCGGCCATGCAGGGTTATGGCGGAAACCCCCTCTTCTTCCATCATTTTCGCCAGTTCCGGGCTTAAAAGCTCTTTTTCATTCCATCCGGGCCTAAGCTTGACCAGTACAGGCACCTTCACGCATTTGCGGATCGTGCGCGCTATGTCCGCCAGTAAAAGCGGCTTTTTCATCAGGGCGGCGCCGGCGCCGTTGCGGAGTATCTTTTTTACCGGACATCCCGCATTGATGTCTATTGCATCTGCCCCCGCCTCAACCGCGGCGCGGGCCGCAAGGCCCAGAGACGCCGGATCCGAGCCGAAGAGCTGGACAGCCACCGGATGCTCCGCCGGAGAAAGTTCCAGCATTTTAAAAGATTTTCTGTTGGCGTAGCGTATGCTGTCGGCGGAAATCATTTCCGTTACAACCAGACCGGCCCCGCCTTCCGAGGCCAAAATCCGGAAGGCCTGATTTGTGATGCCCGCCATAGGGGCGAGGAAAAGGTTGCTTTTAAGTTTTAAGGACCCGATAGAAAGTTCGTGGATCAATGGCATAGTTGACAGGGATTAGGGGTTAGCGAATAGGGGTTAGGGAAGGAGTTCTTTATATTTCTTCACCCTCGCCGCTCGCCACTAATCCCTGCTTTTATGGCTTTATGGAATAATTGCCGTCATGGGAAACGCTGAAATCGCGCGGAGCTCTTCTACGCAGACTGTTAATTTCCGACTTCGGCGCGCCGATTTTACGCAGTATTTCCGCCTGGAAAGAGCAAGCCTTGGCCTCTACATCAAGAATTTCGTCAAGGCTTGTATAATCAAGGGGCGTTAGATTAACCGAGAATTTCCTCTCATCCTTCTCGCCGGGAAGGGGCGGCCTGAACATCTTTTCCCCTTTTTTGGAATTAAATTTTATGTAGGAGTGAAAGGCCTGGTGGGCGATAAGCCCGGCGCACCAGGTAAGCGAGCGCCCGGCCTGGGCGCTTGAAAGCGCGGCTACCGGCCGACCGTCGCCGTCAAAATAAAGATCCGTCTTATCTTCGTTGCGTATGACGGCGAGATATTTTTTTATAAACAGGAAATCCTCTCTGTCGGAGAGCCAGATAAGTTTAAGCGAATGAGTGACCTGACTTTTAAAATTCTCGTCGCCTTGTATGTCAAGGGCGGCCTCGGCGGCCGCCGGGCTAGTATCCGGCGCCTGACCTCCGGGCTGCCACCCCCGGGCAGGGCGGCGCGCTTTCGGGTCCTCCCGGCCGCGTTCCGCGTTCGCGCCCAGGCCGGCGTTATCCGGCGCCGGGCCCGTTCTGTTATGCTTGGCGATATAATACCAAACCCCCGCCGCCATCAGGACCAGCGGCAGCAGGGTCAGGACTTTTAAGGTTCTGAAAAAACTTTTATGTTCGGTTTCGGTCATTCAAATAGTGGAGGGTAGATAGTGTAGAGAACAGCACTAAAAAGTGAGAGTGGAGAGCGTAGAACTTAAATCTTAAATTTCAATTTAATTCTCTACACTCTCCACTCTACACTATCAACTTATTTCATCGCTTTCAGATAAGACTTATAGAAAGCCTGCAATTCGTTATCCGGGTTCTGGAATTCAAGAAGGTGTTTTTTACAGCCGCGTTTTGAACAAAACTGCACCTGGCCGCCTTCTTTAAGGTTAAAAGCCACCATCTGCGCACCGCAGGCCTCGCATTTCCTGAGTATTTTCAGGTCCGCCTTGCAGTGGGGGCAGCGGAAACCGGCTACTTTTCCGAGCGGCACATTAAGCTCGGTCTCAACCATGTAGCTGCCGTAGAGCGAACTGAGATACAGGGGGGCGTGTTTACCCGCATAGGTCAGGTTCACCTCAAGGGCCGGAACTTTGTCCAGTTTCTTGGTGGCGCTCACCAATGTTTTGCCGCAACGCGGACATTTAACGGAAATGCTTATCATTCTAGCCTCCAAAAACAATGCTTCAGGCCGGTGCGGGTATGCTTTAAGCCTGCTAACCTGCCAGTGCCTGAGTTCTACATAATATCAAATTATTCTGCCACCCGCTCAGCCCAAGGCGGACAAGTGGGGGGATTATTCGTAGCGGAGCGCGTCTATGGGCGAAAGGAGCGAGGCCTTTTTGGCCGGCCAAAAGCCGAAAACGACACCCACGGTGGCGGAAAAGCCGAACGCCAGGGCCACGGATAAAGGAGAAATATATATCGCCCAGCCGGAAATTCTGGAAAGCAACAGGGAGGAACTCGCCCCGACCAATATGCCTAAAAGCCCGCCTATTACCGACAGGATGACAGCCTCTATCAGGAACTGGAGGAGGACCGCCCGGCGGGTGGCGCCGATAGCCTTCCGGAGGCCTATCTCTTTTGTACGCTCGCTGACGCTGACCAGCATTATATTCATGATGCCTATGCCGCCCACTATGAGCGAGATGCCGGCTATGATGCCTAAAAGCGTGCTGAAGGTCTTGATGGTGCTGGTCAGCATGGCCTGCATGTCAGCCATATTCATTATGGAGACCGGGTCGTCTTTGTAATCCGGCACGCCCTGTCGCTTTCGGATAAGCTGTATTATTCTGGCCTGCGCGTCCGGCATAAGGGTGTAATCCGCGACCTCCACCCAGATGTTGTCCACGAAGTCCTTCCCCAGCAGTATGCGCATCGCCGTGTTGAGCGGCACAATAACAGTGTCATCCTGGTCCCGCGGGCCGGCCGCCCCTTTCAAAGGGAGAACGCCGATAACCGTGAAATTTTTTCTGTTGATCTTGATGGTTTTCCCTACCGGGTCTTCTTTGCCAAAAAGCTGATCCACCACCGTCTGCCCGATCAGCGCGACTTTTTTAAGCTCCTTCTCCTCGCTTTCCGAGAAGAATCTTCCATAATAAGGAGCCGCGTTGTGCATAAGGGCGTAGCTCTGGGTCGCCCCTGTCACAGAAGTCCTGTAATTTTTCGCGGCATAGACCACCTGAACATTGCCCTGGACATTACAGTCCACCCTTGTTATGTTGGGCACATAGCGTTTTATCGCCTCGGCATCATCCTTTGTAAGACGGCTTACCGCGCCCCTGCCGAGCGACATCCCGCCCTGGGACCGGTTGCCTGGCATCACGGCCAGGAGGTTAGTGCCAAGCGAGGACATCTGTTTTTGTATGGCCCTCTGCGCTCCGGTGCCCACTGCCAGCATGGCTATAAGCGCTCCCACGCCTATAATGATACCCAGCATGGTCAGAAGCGAGCGGGTCTTGTTCCCGACTATCGAATTTATGGACGAAGCCATGTTTTCCACGACTTCGCGCCAGCTGAGGAAAAAGGATTTCGGGATCTTCAGATGTGCCGCTTCACGGCTTGTCGCGCCCGGTTCCGGCTTGGCTGAATCTTCGACGATGTGCCCGTCCCTGAGTTTGATGACGCGCTTCGCCCAGGCGGCGATATCGGGCTCGTGCGTGACGATAACCACCGTTATGCCCTGATCGTTCAGTTTTTTGAAAATGCCCATTATCTCGTTGGACTGGTCGGAGGCGAGGTTGCCGGTGGGCTCGTCGGCGAAAATTATCTTCGGATTATTGACCAGCGAACGGGCTATGGCCACGCGCTGCTGCTGGCCGCCGGAGAGCTGGTTCGGTTTGTGGCCGGACCTGTCGGCGAGGCCCACCTGGCTGAGAAATTTTCCGGCGGCGGCAGGGCGGGCCTTTTCACCGAGGTATATCTGCGGCAGGGCCACGTTGTCGGCCGCCGTTATCCTGGGTAGCAGATTGAACTGCTGGAAAACGAACCCCAGTATGCGGGCTCTTAAATACGACAGCTCCAGGTCGTCCAGTGCCGATATCTCACGGCCGAAAAGCTTGTAAGAGCCCTTGCTCGGTCTGTCAAGGAGACCCAGGATATGCATCAGTGTGGATTTGCCGGAGCCGGAAGGGCCCATGATGGCCACGAACTCGCCTTCTTTCACGGAGAGGTCCACGCCCTTGAGAACCTCAAGGTCTTCTCCGCCCATCTGGTATACTTTTCTTATTCCTTTGAGTTCGATCATAAAATCAAATCCATTGCGATTCGACTGAGCCTCACAGCGCAGGTCTAGCGCATCGCCCGGGCGGCGCCCCTTGGCATGTTCGGCCGTTTGGGCATCAGCGGGTTGCTCCCGCTGTCTGCGGCCTGCTGCGGCCTGTAATTTTTGCCCGCGAACATCACGGTGTCGCCTTCTTCGAGGCCTTTGGTCACTTCCACCATATCACCCTGGTCCAGGCCGGTCTCTATTTTCGTATATATCGGTTTTTTATCCGTTACTTCCGTTATCACCGCGGTGCTGCCTGAGGGATCCACGGTAATCGCCGCCGAAGGGATAAGCAGGGCGTTCCTCTTTTTAGCCACCTCTATCTTTATATTGGCGGTCATCTGCGATTTAAAGAAAGGGGGTACCTGGCCGGGGCGTATCTTGACCTTGTAGGTGATGACATTGCTCTGGTTTTTGCCTTCGTCCAGTATCTGGAACACTTTGCCGTTGACCGGATTGTTCGGGTAGGCGTCCAGAACTATCGAGGCGGACTGGCCTTCGCGCACTTTTCCTATATCCGCTTCGTCCACATTGGCGTTCAGTATCAGGTTGTCCGAGATGGCGAAAAGTACGGTGGACTGGCCGACGGTCTGACCTTCAACCACGTCTTTCAATATTATCGTGCCGTCCAGCGGGGAAATTATCTTTATCGGCTTATAGGACTCTTTCCAGTTTTTGAACTGATCGTCACCCATGGCCCGGGCCGCGTCCAGTATCGCCACGCGGTCGGTGGAACTCATCAGGGCCATTACTTCCCCGGCCTTTATTTTGTCGCCTTCATCCACCACTATCTGTTCTATCCTGCCGCTAGAGGGGGGCTGTACCTCCACGCGGTTCATCGGGATCACTTCGCCCGTGGTCTCCACAAATTCCGAGATGTCTTTTAAGAAAGCTTCGGCTTTCGCATATTTTATTTCGCCGGTCTTTTTCCCGTTCTTGAAGTAATACCAGCCTCCGCCGGCAAGGGCGAGCACCGCCGCTATTATCAAAATTTTCTTCATATTTTTCTCCGTTTAGTTAACTCCATTGCCCCGGGCTCATGGCGGAACTGCGCAGCGTGGCGCAGTTCTTAGTCTTCCAGTCCTACGCCCAGAAGATTTTCCAGGGCGGATTTCCTGGCGTTGGCGTTCCTCAGATACTGCAGCTGGTTTTGCTGCGCGTCCACCATGCTCTGCTCTACATTTTCCAGGTCTAAAAAACTTATCTGGCCGGCCATGTATTTTATCTGGGACTCCTTATACCGCTCCTCGTTCGCCGCAAGCACGTTCACATTTGAGACCGCGGTGTCGCGGGTGTTAAGGAAATCATCGTAGCCGCTTATTATATCGCTCTCAAGGGAGATTTTAAGGTCTTTCAGCGACTCCTCCGCGCTTTGCAGGGCCAGCCTGGCCGCTTTGGTGCTGTTGGGATAATAGGTAATGCCGCTTGAAAACAGCGGAAGGTTAAGGTTCAGCCCCAGGGACCAGCTGCGTTTCCCGGGGAATTCGCTGGGACCCGACCAGCTTACGGACTGGCTGGCATTTAAGGTGGGGAACAGGCTGTACTGGGCGGAAAGGAGCCTTTCCTTATATCCCTCGATGCTTTTTTCCTGCGATATCACCTGTGGAATCTTTTCCATGGCCGCTTTGACATTTTCAACCTTTAAATCATATTCGGGCACCTTCAATTCGCCTTTGGCGGTTACCGGGCGGTCGGCGGAAACGCCCATATCCTTTACCAGCTCGCGGCGGGAAATGTTGAGGGCGCGCTCCGACTTTTGCGCGTTAGCTTTGGAAAGCTCGTAGAGCGCGGCGGCGTACATCGTGTTCCCGCGCGACTCCATGCCGCTCTCATACTTCAGCTGAATAAGCTTTGCGTTCTGCTCGCGTATGCCGAGGATCTTTTTGTCCACGCTTATCTGCTCCTGCGCGACCAGAAGGTTCATGAAAGCCGAATACAGGCTCTGCCGGAGCGAGGCCGACTCGCTGCGGTAGTCGGAAAGGGTCTTTTCATAGTTAATTTTAGAAGTCCTTATGGAAGACATCGCCGAGAGGTCAAAGAGGGGCTCCGAGGCAGAGGCGGACACCCCCCACCTGGTGGATGGGCTGGTATTGTCGCCCCCGCTGCGGCTCAACGAATGCGAGAGGCTGACCTTGGGCAGGTAGACATTATAGCCGGCAAGAAGAAGGTATTTATACTGGTCTATGATCAGTTGTTTGGCTTTAAGTCCAGGGTTATTGGCCAGCGCCTCCCGAACGCAGTCGTCCCACGAAAGTTCACGGGGAGTCTGCTGGGCGGCCGCGTAACCGGCCGCGGCCATCAGCAGCGCGAGCGTTAAAAAAAGGGGTCTTTTTTTTATGGTCATACTGGTATAACGCCTCCGGCCCGGATTTTATTGCATTTAATTTTACCTACCGGTAGATAATAAAATAGCAAATTACAAACCGCAAATTTTAACATCAAGCCTAATCTCCGTTTATTTTAGCTTTTCCTGGCCTGAGAAATTGCGCGCCAATCGGAAACCGGCCAGTATTTTCCTGTCGTCCGCGGACGGTTTTCCCGCAATGTGGGCGGCGATGGTTTCGCCGAGGCCCGGGCCCAGCATAAAACCCTGCCCGCACATGCCGACCGCCAGCACGTAGCCCTTAAGCGCCGCCGGAAAATCAACTACGGGAAACCCGTCCGGCGTCATGGGATACAGGCCGCGCCAGGTGCGCCGCACCTTGATGTTTGCCAGACTCGGCACAAGCGCTATCATGCGTTTTGAGACCTCAGGCAGAAATTCCGAGGTGGAACGGCGGTTTTTCCCGACAATGGGCGGCTGCGGGGTAAGGCAGAACACTATCTGCCCCTCGGAGTTCTGGTAAAAATAGTAATTCTGAGACTTATCGCCCGGCCTGATATCCACCACCATCGGCTCGAAAAATCTTTCAACCGGCTCGGTTATGCCGGCCTCGTGACAGTCGGGATTTACCGGAACTTTTACTCCGGCCATGCCGGACACTTCCGCGGCATCCGCGCCGGCGGCGTTTACCACCCACGGCGCGTGGTAGCGGCCCAAAGCGGTAATGACCCCTTTTACCGCGCCGTTTTCTGAAATTATCCCGGTCACCGGCTCCCTGAAGCGGAACTCGGACCCCAAAGCCAGCGCCCGCCTGTAAAAAGCGTTTATGGACAGCAGCGGGGAGGCCGAGCCGTCGTCGGGCGCGTAGGTGCCGCCGCGCAGATCCTTTCGGGCGATCCCGGGCAGCAGGGCGCGCATTTTATCCGCGCCCAGCCAATCGATATTCAGACCGAAACCGCGCTGCACCTTAAGCAGTTCCTTCAGCACGGCCTCATCGTCCTCCGTATAAGCCGGGAAGGCGTAGCCGCCTTTTATCCAGCCGATATCGTCGCCGTACTTTTCTTTCCAGGTGGAAAAAGTTTTAATGCTGCGCAGGCAGGCCTTTATCTTGGCGCCGTCGGAATGCGTGGCGCGCACGCCGCCTATGGCGCATTTGTTCTGGCCCTGCCCCACCGAAGGCATGGCGTCAAGAACCAGCGTTTTCAGTTTGCGCCCGGCCAAAGCCATGGCAAGCGGCACCCCCACGGAACCGGCGCCTATAACAATCACATCGTAATTTTTAGCTGACATATAATCTCCAGAAAGGATAGGGGCCAGGGGCGAGCGTATAGGGGTTCAGGGAAGGAGTTCCTTCCCCAATCCCTATACGCTATCCGCTTGCCCCTGCCGCTGTTAAAACCCGCTCCAGGAGGCCTTTTCCTCTTCTTCAGGACGGCACTTGATATTTGAAAAAGTCCCGAGCGGCACTTCCACAAAAAGCGGCCTCTGGCTTAATGCCGTAACTTCCTTCGGGTCCACGCCTTCGCTCTTATAAATACCGGCCATGAGCGAAGCGCAGGTTTTTGCTCCGCAGGCGCCCATGCCGGCGCGCGTGACGGCTTTGAGCTGGTTTAAATCCCTTATGCCGGAGCGGATAGCTTTTCGTATTTCGCCTAGCGTAACCCGCTCGCAGCGGCATATAATGACCGAGTCCGGCATTGCGGAAAAACCTCCGGCCGTTCTTTCCGGCTTCTGCTGCTTGTAAAGTTTCAGGCCGGCGGCCCTGTCGGCAATGGCGGCCGTTGTTTTCGCTATTATTATCATGGTGTTTTCGGCCTTAAAATCCTTCACATCCGCCACCTGCGCGTCCCCAAGCTCCGCGCCTTCGCAGTCGGTAAGCTTTATGGCGTCCCCTTTTTTTACGAGGCCGCGGCCGATTTCAAAAGGAAGCGCCACTGTGGGACTTTTCTGGTCTTTGCGCTTGTCGACCAGAGTAACGGCAAGCCCCGGACAGATGAGCAGGCATTTGTAGCAGCCTATGCAGTCACCTTCGAATTTCGGGATATCCATCATGCTATTTTTAGGTATTTTTATGGATTTTTTAGGGCAGACCGTGGCGCAAGGGTCGCAGGGGATCTCCTGGCGGCAGTGAAGCACGGGATAAACGGCTTTATCATGATCCCTTGCTGCGCTTTCATGTGTTTTGCCCGGGCGCGCCTTAAGGGTTTGCAGGCGCTCAAACCAGAACTGCGGCACGGGACCTGTCATCACGCCAAGGCTTTTAAGCACCTTGTGCGCGGTTATCCTGCCGCTGAACATAGCCGCCGACGCCTCGGCTATCTCTTCCGCGTCGCCGCATACGAAAGCGTTCATCCCGAAAGCCAGTGCCTGGGCATGGAATTCGTCAACGGGGTTTAACCCCACCGCCACCAGCAGCGTGTCGGCCGCGAAGGTTTTTTCCGTGCCTTTAAGCGGCTTGAAATTTTCGTCCACTTGCGCCACCGTGACAGACTCCACCTCGGTTTTCCCGTTGGCGCTGACCACTGTGTGGCGGGTGTAAACCGGAACTCCCAGACGCTTTATTTTATCCAGATGCACCTTATAGCCGCCGCAGCGGTCCGCGGCCTCTATAAGACCGGCCACTTTTATGCCGGCCTGCAGGGCGTGATACGCGGCGATAAGCCCCACATTGCCCCCGCCGACTATGAACAGATTTTTTGACGGCCGCACCAGATCGCGGTTCACTAAAGTCTGGAAGGCCCCCGCGCCGTAAACGCCCGGCAGGGTATTTCCTTCAAAAGCCAGCGTTTTTTCCCTGGCGCCGGTGGCGCTTATAAAAGCTTTGGGCTTTATAAGGCAGTAGCCGCCGTCATAAACCACGCCGGCTCGCTTGTCTGAAAAAACGGCGACGCAGGAGGCGTTCACCCATACCTTCACGGAGGGGTACGCCTTAAGCTGGTCCTCCAGCTTATCGGCTATGTCTATGCCTCTGGTGCCGGCGAAACAGTCCTCCACCGACCCGAAAAATTTATGCGTCTGCAGCACAAGCTTGCCGCCAAGTTTGTGTTTATCATCTATTACAAGCGTGCTTATGTTAAGCTTTCCCAGCTCCGCCGCGGCGGCAAGTCCCGAGGGGCCGCCCCCCACAATAAGAGCGTCCACTTCAATTTCTTCAACACGCCCGAACTCCTGCACGCAGACGGTCCGCGGCATTTTCGGCAGGCCGCAGAGAGCGGCCACCTTCATGCCTTCTTTTACCTTCGTCACGCAGGCCTTTACCGGCAGGCCGTCGGCTATTACGGTGCATTGGGCGCATTGGCCGTTGGCGCAGAAAATGCCCTGCGGACTGCGGTCTTTTTTATGATAGCTGAAAATCTTAACTCCGGAAGCGAACAAAGCCGAGGAAATAACCTCGTCCTCAAGCGCCTCCAATTCCCGCCCCTCAAAGGTAAAATGGAGTTTCTTTTTTTCTTCAATTTCAAGCACGGGGTGTTCGATTATTCGTTCCATAAGTCGCCTTTGCCAGGCCGTCTCGGGAAAGTGAGGGTGCCGCGGTGTGATTTTTACCGCCGAGAACCAGGTCCGCGGCTGCGCCCGGATTCCGCCCGGTAACAATATAGTACAATAAAAAACCTGATATGGTGAACAACAAGCTGCGGGCGGCGCTTGAACATTTTTTTGAAAGCCGTATATTTATCTTTTGCGCGGCCGCGGCCGTGTTTTTCATGGCGCTTTGGCAATTGACCCGCCAGACGCTTTGCTCCATTCAAAGCCTTTACGCTTACGCGGATCGCGGCGAACTTATACTGCACGGCCTGAGTGACAAGGCTTTAAGCTACAGTATGCCTTTTTTCAGCCTGCTGAACGCTTTGGCCCTTTATGACTGGCCCGGGACAATAAAACCATTTATCCTTCTGGCTGGCTTTTTGGTTTATCTGCTTTGTTATTCCATCGGCGCGGCAGGCGGCGGGCCCCTGCGCGGTTTAATTTTCGCTTTTTCAGCCGTATTGCTGGGTTTTACCATTAAGATCACAGAAGGTGAACAGCTTGTTTACACGCTGGCCCTGCTTTTATATGCCCACGCCGCCACCCTTAAGCTAAAAAAAGACACGGCCCTGGCCGCGACAACAGCCGGGTTGGCCCTTGGCGTATCTCTGCTCATCCGCTCGCCGATGTTCCTTTTCCCTCTGCCGGTTATTTTATGGGAGCGCTTTCGGGGGGAGCATATGTCCTTACGGCGCTACGCCGTTAACTCGTCGCTTTTTTTAATCTGCGCCTACATCCTGCTGATGCCCTGGGCGCGTGTCAATTACTCCCTTTTCGGCCGGTTAATTCCCTTTGAGGAGGCTCGTGGCGCCTGTAACCTGATAACAGGGGCCAAGGGGACCGTGTTTACCATGGAAGGGGACTGCAGGGCCTTCGGCGGCCTTTCCAGAACGGAATCTGTTTACTCCTGGGCCCTTAAAACCGTGGCGGCTTCGCCTTTTAACTACGCTGAAGCCGTAGTTAAAAGGCTTTGGCAGGCAGCCCTGATGTTCCCCCTGCTGCTGGCGGCCGCTATTGCCGCGCTTTTTTTCTCGCGCCGGAGAGAGACGCGTTTTCTCGCTTTGCTGGCCGGCTATTTTATAGTCATCCATTGTCTGTTGTCCATTGAAGAGAGATATTTTTATCCTCTGCGCTACCTTTTAACGCTTATTATTGCGGCCGGGATATTTGACTTTCTGAAAGCTTTCTGGCCGGGCGCGGAAAGAAAAGACGGAGGAGTATTTATCTTCAGCGGCGTTTTCGCCGTTCTGATCGCTTTTTCGTTCTGGGTCGTCTATGAAACTGTTTTATGGCCGGGCCGGGCCTCAGAGCCGGTCATTGCGGTCACGCGCGGGCTTACGATTAAACCTTCCGACGCCTGGCTGTTCAAGAAGAAAGGGGAAATTTTACTGTCTTTCAACAGCACTGAAAACGGCATTGCCGCCCTTACGCGCTACGCTGAACTTTCCAAAAACCCCTCCCCGGAAATAATTTACATACTTGATACCCTGGCCTCAAAAAAACCGCTGCCCCCCGACGGGCTGGAGAACGGCTACGATCCCGCCCTGGTAAAAACGCTGCGCGAACTGGAATTGAACGACATGAGATCCGCCGCGGTCTCTTTTACGCTCGCGCAGGGGATGTGGGAAAGAGAAAAGAACTCCCTTAAGGGGCTGCCCTATGAGAAAGACAAACGGCTGGCCGCCGGCATACGCCCCTCAAATAATAGTTTTTGGGAGCAGGACATTTATTCGACCCTTTATTATTTTCCGCTGAAGCGGCGCGAGGCGATATTGAACCGGCTGGCCTCCCTTACGGCCCTTACGCCGAAACTTGAGTATCTGAAATTACAATCCGCCCTGGAAAACGGAAAAAAGACCCGCGCAGCGCTCGACCGGCTTTCACTGGAACTGGAAAAAAGCCTGCCTTCCTCGGAATTTAATTATAACCGGCAGGCCGGCGCTCTGCTTGAGGCCCTGCTTAAGCCGGCGTCCGGCTGCGAAACAAAAAACATACCCGCACTTTCCGCCGCCGCTGTACGCGCCGTTGAAATATCACTTTCGAAAAACGGGATTCAAAATACAATAAACCATTTTAGCCCGGAGCCCGGAAAAACCGGCTGGCGGGAAATTTCACTTTTATACTCCGCCTATGAAGCGGAAATCGCGGGTCAAAGCCCCCGCGCGCAGGCAAAAACCCTCGCAGCCTCAAACCCCGACAACCTCATTTTCTTTTATTTAGCCGCCTGCGGCGGCAAAGAACCCCGGGGCGCGCAGGCCCCGCCCTTTTGGCCCGGAAAACTCGGTTTAACTCCCTCGCCCATATCTCCCGCGCCAGCGGACTACTCCAAAAGAGCGGGACAGGCCCCGCCGGCGTTTGGCAAAAGCATTTATCCGTTGACGGCAGCCGCCTCGGTTTTTCTTGAAGACGGCCAAAAAGACACGGCGCTTTGGCTTCTGCAAACGGCGAATAAAGCCGTTGTTTTTGACGCCGGAGGAGCGGAATCAGCGGCCATAACAGCGCAAGCGGCCGGAGACTATAGGCTCGCTCTTAAGCTGGTAAAGAAGGGACTGGCCGCGTATCCGGGTTCCCCGCCGCTGTATAATGCCCGCGGCGTGCTCTCACGCCTCAGCGGAAAAGACCCGGAAGCCATGGCTGATTTCAAAAAAGCCATGACGCTTGACGCACACTACTTTCCGGCCGCGCTAAACCTGGCTTCAAGCCTTGAGCTTACGGGCGATAAACCGGCCGCGCTTAAACTTTATCTTGAGCAGCTGGCAGGCGCCTCGCTTACGCAAGAGGCAAGGCACAACGCAACACAGGCCGTTTTGCGCCTTGAAACACGCTAACCCGGAAATTGCGATTGAAGTCGTTTTTCATTGAAAGACACTGCGAACAAAAATATCCATGGCAATTTTCGGGTAGGCAACAGGCTACAGGGGAAAAATGCAACCTGACACCTGATACCTGTAACCTCCCGAATTCCAACTGGGGAATTCGGGCTGGTTGTGATATAATATTCAAGGAACACTCAATAAAAAGGGGATGAAAATGAAAAAAACGCTTTTAACCTCGGCTGTAACGCTTATCTCGTGCGGCTTCCTTGCCGCCGAAACTGTTAATTTCAACGACGCGGATTTCGCCAAAAACCTTAATGCTGTAGCCGTTACGGCCGCGCAAAATGTTAAAAGCGATACGGCCCCGGCGATAAAACCGGCTAAATCCAGAACCGGCCAGTATTTCCAGGTTTCCGGGTACGTTAACCTCAACGGGAACGGCTGGATGCCGCAGGGCGGCGGGTTTACCAGCGTCAGCCTCTCCGGCTGGGCCTCCTTCCAGGATTCCACAGGCAAGGTTACGTCTAACCAGACCTATATAACCACGCAGGCCTCCATGTGGATATACCCCAACCAGTATGTCTTCCAGACGGTGTGGCCCAATGTCTATGTTCAGTTTTACAAGGACGGCAAACCCGTGGGCTCCGCCAACATGAGCGGCAGCATCAGCGTGAGCGGCTGGCCGAGCAGCAACTTCGTCTCGCTTAGCGGCTCGGGCTACCTGAACGGCTCCATTTATGTGGAGGACGCGCAATAGCTTTTCGCAACGACGAAAATCGGTTTCAAGTCATAAGTGAAAAAGGCGGCCTTTAACTTAAAGCCGCCTTTTTTATTGAGCGCGCGATTTTATAAGATATAGCCATGCTTTTACTTGAAGGAAAAACCCTTTCGGCTGAAATACTGGGCCCGCTTACTCCGCGCGTGGAAGCGGTGAAGGCCCGGCTGGGCCGTCCTCCGTCGCTTGCCATAATAAACTACTTTCCGGATTCCCCCTCCGCCGTTTATGTAAAGCGCAAGGCGGCCGCCTGCGAAAAGATCGGGATAGCGGTAAAACTTTTCAGGCCCGCGGACGCCGACGGCTACGCTTCCCTTAAAACCCTGCTGGCCCGCCTGGGCGCGGACGCCGCCTGCGACGCTATCATGCTTGAACGCCCGCTGCCGGACGGCTTTGAGACCCTTGAAACCTGGGACGCTCTGCCCGCCGCCAAGGACGTGGACGGCCTGTCCTCCCTCAATATGGGCCGGCTCGCGATCGCCAGGAAATTTTCAGAAATAGAAACCGGCGGCTTTTTCACGCCTTGCACGGCGCTGGCGGTAATACGCCTGATGAGGTTTTACGGCATAGATCCCGCCGGGAAAGTCATAGCCGTGGCCGGCCGCTCGGCGATAGTCGGAAAGCCGCTCGCGCAGATGCTGACAATGCTTGACGCCACCGTTACGCTTTGCCACACCAAAACGCCGGACCTGCCCGGGATCTTTAAACGAAGCGATATCGTGATAAGCGCGGCGGGCAGGCCCCGCTGGATCAAAAAGGAACTGCTTTCAAAAGACGCCGTTGTGATAGACGTGGGCACTAATTTTGACGAGAACGGGAAAATGTGCGGAGACGCGGATTTTGAGAACATAAAAGACAGCGTCAAAGCCGCCACGCCCGTTCCGGGCGGCGTGGGCCCCGTGACTCTGGCCTGCCTGCTTGAAGCCGCGGTTGCGGCCGCTGAGAAAACCCGAAAATAGAGAAGGAAGGAATAATGCTGATATGAAAAAAACAACCTCCATACTATCCGCGCTTTTTATCACGGGCGCCCTGCTTTTGCCCGCCCTCGCCCAGGACGAAACACCCGCCGCGCCGCCGGACGGCGCGGCGCAGGCCGATACCGCGAAAAAACCGGCCGCGACTCCGAAGAAAGCCGCGGCAAAAAAGAAGCCCGTAAAAAAGACCGCGGCAAAAAAGAAAAAAACAAAAAAAGCGGCGGCTCCCGCGCCGGTATCCGAATATAAATTTAAAGCCGTGGACGCGCCGCCGACATATAAGTTCGATAAACGATCCGACCCCATAATAAAAGCCAAGCCCAAGGCAAAAACGCCCGCAAAAAAAGACAAAAAAGGAAAAAAAGACAAAAAAGGAAAAAAGTCCGCCGCCAAGGACGCAAAAAAACCCGCCGAAGAGGCCGCCCCAAAACTAAAAGAAGCCCCCGGCCTCGGGGATGAGCCGCCGTCAAACAATCCAGAGGGAAGCCAGTAATGGCGGACCTGCTGGTAAAACTCTACTCCCTGCCGGAAAGCGGCGGGGTTTATTCCGCGCTTAAAGAAAAAGGCATTGAACTAAAGCGGGCCATCGGCCCGGAAAAAACAGCGGTGGTCGGGTGGGTGCTGGCCAATTTTTCAAAAGCCTGGGCAAGCGAGGCGGATGTGGCATTTTCGCAAAATCCGCCCGGCATTTTTATCGCCCTTAAAGACAGCGGCATAATCGGCTTTGCCTGTTATGACACCACCGCCAAGGGCTTTTTCGGGCCTATCGGCGTTGCGGAGAAGGCGCGGACAGGGGGACTCGGCAAGGGCCTGCTCTTGAGGACACTGGAAGCCATGCGTGAAGCCGGCTACGGTTATGCCATAGTGGGCTGGGCCGGGCCTGTGGATTTCTTCAAAAAGACGGTGGGCGCGGTGGTTATTGAGGGTTCCGAGCCGGGAGTATACAAGAATCTCGTAAAAGGGTGATTAAGTATCCGGCCAATGAAACTTAAGAACGACTGGCACAAGGATTTTTTCAACAATTCCTTTTACAACCCGGCTTCGCCGGCGGCAGTGGAAAAAGCGCCATCCGAGGCGCTTTTTGTTTTAAGGCAGTTGAAACTTAAAAAGGGCGCGGCTCTGCTGGATCTTTGCTGCGGGCCTGGCAGGCACTCAGTGGAATTTGCCAAAAAAGGCATGGCAGTTACAGGCTATGATTTCTCAAAAGATTACCTGAAAGAAGCCGCAGCCCGCGCCAAAAAACGCAAAGTAAAACTCCGCCTTGTCCGCGGAGATATGCGGGAACTTAAACACAAAAACGAGTTTGACGCCGCGGTCAACCTTTTCACCAGCTTCGGTTATTTCCAGAAGTTCTCGGACGACCTGAAAGTTTTAAAGGGGCTCTCCCGCGCGCTGAAACCCGGCGGCAGGCTGATGATAGACGTTGTTCACGGAGATTTTGTGCGCGCGCACTTCCGCCCCCGCAACTGGACGGAACTGCCAGGCGGGGGCTTCCACCTTGAAAAAACCTTGTTTCAAAAAAGCCGGAAAGGTGTTTTTAACACCTGGACCATATTAATACCCGGCAAAAAACCGGCCAGCCGCAGTTTTTACACCCGCCTCTACGACAAAAAGTCGATGAGCGCGGCGCTCAAAACCGCGGGCTTGCGGCCCCTGAAATTCTGGGGAAGCTTCAAAGGCCGCCCGCTCACCCCAAAACGCAACCGCCTTATAGTATTGGCAATAAAAGCCGGCAAGTGAAACCTTTTTATTAGATTGTCCGCATGCTTCAATGCGCGATTAAGCGGAGCATCGAACAAGAACATGAATTACACATCCCGCACGAAAGTCGGTTTTCACAGACACACATTGCTGCGGCTGCTATTCCTGTTCAGCCTCTGCTTCCAGGCTCAAATTGCCGCATGCCAGCCGGTTTTGGAAGTCCCATATCTGGACACACCGCCTGTCATTGACGGAATAATTGACGAACCTGTATGGGAAAAAGCGAAAAAAACAACGGATTTCACACAGCTTCAGCCTAAAGAAGGCGCGCCCATGACGGAGGAAACGGTCGCCTATATAGGTTACGATTCTCGCAATCTTTATATCGCTTTCCACGCCAAAGACGCGGAGCCGCAAAGGATCCGCGCCAATATGACTCCCCGCGATCAGATATCAGGAGACGACTGGGTGGGGATCATTCTGGACACTTTCGGCGACCAGCGCCGGGCCTACGAGTTCTTCTCAAACCCGCTGGGAATTCAAATGGATATTTTCTCGCACGCGGGCAATGAAGACCTGGCGCCGGATTTTGTCTGGTACGCCGCGGGCAAAATCACCCCTGACGGTTATACGGCCGAGTTCAGGATCCCATTGAAAAGCCTGCGCTTTCCTGATATCGAAAAACAGCATTGGAGAATCTCTTTCGTAAGAAATATCGAACGAAAGAACGAGAAGGCCGTTTGGCCGCTTTTCCACAATGATTCCGGAAGCCTGTTTTCCCAGATGGCGAACCTGACGGGTATTCATGGCATCGCCCCCGGAGGGCGGCTGGAACTGATCCCTGAATTTACGGCTTCCAGGACTATTCCTGTTGAATCCGAGAATAATGCTTTCCACCTGGATTCCTGGAATATGCGCGCGGGCTTAAACGCCCGCTACGGAATCAATCCCAATTGGGCCATGGACGCCGCCTACAATCCGGATTTCAGCCAGGTTGAGGCGGACCAGCCGCAGGTTCAGGTAAACCAGAGATTTCCTTTGTTTTTTCCCGAAAAGAGGCCGTTTTTTATGGAAGGGGCGGATTTGTTCTCCACCCCGCTGCGCATTGTCAATACACGCACGATCGTCGATCCGCTATACGGGCTTAAACTCACGGGCAAACAGGACGCCTGGTCCGGCGGCGCCCTGCTGGCCGACGATCGCAGCCGTAACGGGTCCTCCTTCAATATCCTCCGGCTGAACCGCGACATAGGTTCGGAATCCACCATGGGCGCCGTTTACAGCGGCCGCGAGCTGGGCGGGGGGGAATATAACCGCGTCACCGGCATAGACGGGAAACTTCAGCTCAGCAAACTTTACACTATGCAATATCAGGGCGTGGGCAGCTTCACCAAAGAGGGAGGGGCAGTGCCTGTTGAGGGGACGGCTTATAATATCAGCCTGCAGAGAAACGCCAGGCACTTCGGTTTCTCCGCGTCATACGACGATTATCAGCCCGATTTCCAGGCGGACAGCGGTTTTTTCCAGAGAGTGGACATACGCACCGGCGGAGCCGATCTTTGGTATAACTTCTGGCCCTCCAGCGGCAGCCTGCTTTCCTGGGCACCCAAGGCCGGTTATTGGAGAACTTATGACCACCGGGGAACATTAACGGACGACAGTCCATATGCGGGGTTCAGTCTGAGCTTTCCGCTGCAGATATACTTCGGCTTAACTTATTGCCCGCACACCCTGGAGCGTTTCGGAGGAATAAACTTCCACAAGAAAACATGGAGCGTCAGTATCTCAGCCGAGCCGACAAGATATCTGTCAGGCTCGGTTTCCGGCAGCATAGGCGAACAGATAAATTATGACGCCGCGACCCCGTTTTTGGGAAATTCCGCGCAGGCAAGCCTGTCGTTGACGCTTAAGCCCACCGACCGCCTGTCGGTTCAGCAGCTTTACCTCAAAAGCCGGCTTGACACAAAAGCGGGAGACCGCATATTTGACGAAAACATCTGGCAGACCAACGCCCGCTTTCAGTGGAGCAAGGAAATTTCAAGCAGAGTTATCTATCAATACAGCACCCTCGAGCATTCCGGCTTCACCGATCTTCTTATAAGCTATCTGCTGGTACCGGGAACCTCATTCTACGCGGGGTACGACCTGGCTTTTGACGGAAGCGGCGGCACCCTCAGGAGAACCAGCGAATTGTTTTTCACGAAACTTTCTTACTCGTTTAGAATATGAGCGCGGCAATAACCGGGAACTGCCGGTCGTGAAAGAGGAAAACCATAATGCTTTCAAAACAAAAAGCGGCTTACCCTGAAATTACGGGGTTAAAAATAATCGGCGTGCTGGAATCCTGTTTTCAGGAAAAATTCGGGACTCCCCGCCAGCCGCAGCTGGCGCCCGGCGCCCGGGCCAAGCTGCGTATTTATCCGCAATACGCCCCGGAGCACTCCCTTATCGGATTATCGGGATTCAGCCATGTGTGGCTCCTGTCGTGGTTCCATTTAAACACAAATAAAACCTTCCACCCTAAAATTCATCCGCCGCGCCTCAAAGGCGGCAAGATAGGGGTTTTCGCCTCGCGTTCACCCCACCGCCCAAATCCCGTGGGCCTGTCGCTCGCGAAACTTGAGCGCGTGGAGAATGACACGCTTTATCTTTCGGGGCTGGACCTGGTAAACGGCACTCCGATTTTTGACGTCAAACCATACCTTCCCGCAAGCGACAGCGCGGACAGGGCGCACGCCGGCTGGACAGCGCGCAGCGCTTTCCCCGTGTTAAAAGTGGCGTTTTCTCCGCGGGCGCTTAAGGATATCCGCGTAATTGAAGCGGCGGGCAGGCAGAATTTCAGGGTATTGATAGCCGATACGCTCCGGCATGACCCGCGAAACGCCCGCGACCTGGCGCAGATGAAAGACGGCATGGACCTGGGATTTTTTCTGTGGAATCACGACGTGCATTTTGCAGTGACCGGAGATACGGCAACCGTTTTGCGCGTGGAAACCGGGACAAAATTCGAAAAAAAATTCCGCCGGGAAAAGCCAAAAAACACCGACTGAGGGGGGATGTTTGCCACAGATCCGGGGCGGGGTCCGGACGCGTTATTTCTTCCGCATGGAGGAATTGATGCTGCCGTAGACAAGGCTGGAAATGGCTTTAATATATTTTTCAAGATTGCTTAGCTTTCTGCCCTTAGCCATGACGCACAAAAGGTAGGGCCGCCCTGGGTAATATACTATCCCGCAATCCTCCAACTGGCGTTCCGCGCTCAAAGTTCCGCCTTCGCCGAATTTGTGGGCCGCCAGAACCCCGTCCGGAAGCCCGGCGACTAACGCGTTTTCATATTCGCTTTCGCTCAGAAAAAACAGGAGCTGCTCGGAATGCGCCCTGTCCAGATATGAAGCATTGAAAAGGATCCGGTAAAAGGTGGCGAAAGACTTTACGGATAACTCCCCGTCAAATTTTTCAATAACGTCATTTTCCACGCCGAGGGCTTTGTAGAGGTCGAACAAATAAGAGTCAGGGATACTTCCGTAAAGCAGAAAAAGAGCCTGGTTATCGGAATACCTGATCATAGCCTCAATAAGCTGTTCGACCGTATACTCCTTCCCCAGCTCAATTTTCCTTTTCGGAGTTATGGTTTGCACCCTGTCGGGAGGCATCGGGCGTTCCACCGTAAATCTTATCTGTTTTTTCAGGATCCCGGGGTTGTCTTCCGCGGCTTTATAAAACGACATCGCTATCGGGATTTTTAAAAGGCTGGCGGGCCGGAACTTATCCTGTTCCTTATACCCGTACCAGGGACCGCTATTCAGGTCCCTGAAATAAATAGAGGTATCTGATATGTCCCCTCTTTTGGAATGGAGCGCCACCAAAGCTAAAAGATCTTTCCTAAAAGAGCGTATCAACACGCTTATCCGTGCCGAGCTGTTCTCGCATTCCAGCAGCGGGTTGATAAACTTGTAACCTTCCTGGCGGACTTCCGTGCTCTCACTTAAGACGCTCCCGGCCCCCGGCCAGATGTCTTCCAGGAAATACCCCGCGCACATCCCGGCAATAAACACAGGGATGGCAAACCAATAACGCCGGCATGAATTGTTTTCTAAAGGCTTGTTTTGCGGCATGCCCGTGGCTCCCGTATTGCCCGCCTGCCCCCCGACTGTTCAGTATTTTACAAAAAGAATGACATGGTTGCTAAATCCAAAGCCGCTCTACAGCTCCCTGCCCGCGAGTTGACCGCAGGCCGCCATTATATCCGAACCTTTTTCAATGCGCAGATACGTCCGTATTCCGGCCGCGATCAACAGCCTCTGGAATTCTTTGGCCCGCACGGGGCGGCCCACGGCGCCGGGGCTTCCGCGCCACGGGTTATGCGGGATAAGGTTTACCCGGCAGTCAATGCCCCTGATCAGCTTAATGAATTTTTCCGCGGCCGAAGGGGAATCGTTTTCCCCGCTAAAAACAATGTATTCAAAAAACACCTGAGCGCCCCTGGCCAGGCAATACCGCCGCGCAGCCTCCACCACCTCCGCCAAAGGATATTTTGCGTCCATCGGCACAAGTCCCGCCCTTTGGCTTTCATCGGCGGTTATTATGGATATAGCCAGTTTTATCTTAAGGTCCGATTCCGCAAGTTCCCTTATCACCGGCACGATACCCACCGTTGACACCGTCATTTTTGTCTGCGGAAAGTTATAACCCTTATTATCGGAAAGGATAAGTATGCTTTTTTTAACGTTTTCCCAGTTTAAAAAAGGCTCGCCCATCCCCATAAACACCACGCTGTTCAGGACGCCGCCCGCTTCGCGTTGGCAGGAGACGAACTGGCCCAATATTTCGGAGGTGGAAAGGTCACGCTTAAACCCAAGCTTACCTGTGGCGCAAAAAGCGCAGCCGCAGGCGCAGCCGGCCTGTGAAGACAAACAGGCGGAAACCCTGTCTTTGCCTGGCACCACAACGCTTTCGACCGCCGCGCCGTCAGGAAACCTGAAAAGCAGTTTTGCCGTTCCGTCCGCCGAAACCTGTCTGTCCGTTGCCGAAACCCGTGCCAGGGAATATCCGGCCGCGAGTTTGCCTCTGACACTTTCAGAAATGCCGTCAATCGCCTCAAAGGTCCCGGCGTTTTTTCTGTACAGACAGTCAAACACCCGCGCCGCGCCGGATTTTTTCCCGCCAAGCGAAATCAGTATCTCCGCAAGCTCAGCGCGGATATAATTTCTAAGATCCGGCCCTGTCATTTATTATCCTCAGCCTTCCCTAAAAATTCAGTTTATTTTTTGGTTATGCGGCCAGCTCGAACATTTTTTCTATGGCTTTTTTAGCACGGGCCGCGATTTCGGGGGAGACCGTTACAAGCTGTTCCTTTGAAGGATTTTTAAGCGTTTGAAGGACATTTTCAAGCGTAACGGCTTTCATATACGGGCACAGTCGGCACATGGCGATGAAATTTTTATCCGGAAATTTTATGCGCGCCAGCTCCCCGAAACCGCACTCCGTGACCAGCAGATAGGCGGCGGCGTTAGTGCTTTCCACATAGCGCATCATGTCGCCGGTGCCGCCCATATAATCCACGGCGTTTATTATGTCGGAGGGGCACTCCGCGTGCGCGAGCACCGCTAAGCCGGGATATTTTTTCCGGTAAAGCGCTATTACGCGCGCGTCAAAATGTTCATGCACCACGCAGGTCCCATTCCACAAGATCATATCCGTGCCGGGCGTTTTACCCAAAACCCCGGCCAAATTCGCACCCATGAACTTGTCGGGGATAAAAATCACCTTTTTATTCTTTTCGTAGATACGGCGCAATATCTTTTCGGCGTTGGCGCTTGTCACAATGCAGTCGGACTCCGCCTTAACTTCAGCCGGGGTGTTTATGTAAGTCGCCACCGGCGCGCCGGGATGCGCGGCCCTGAGCCCGCGCACATCTTCGGCGGTCACGCTTTCACTGAGGGAGCAGCCGGCATTGAGGGAGGGAATATAAACTTTCTTCGAGGGATTTAAAACGGCCGCGGTTTCGGCCATGAAACGCACGCCGCAGAAAACAATTATATCAGCCGCCGTACGGCGCGAATCGTCGGCCAGCTTGTAAGAATCTCCCGCAAAGTCCCCTATGCCCAGTATTATCTCCGACGTCTGGTAGACATGCGCGCAGATCACGGCGTTTTTTTCTTTTTTAAGCCTGTTTATCTCAAGCGTAAGGGCCGCTATATGGTCCAGCCGCCCTTCCACGCACTTGTGGTGAAGCCCCAGCGCCATCAGCCGTTTGGCCTCTTCCTTTATCTCGTTTTCAGTTATTGAAGCCATAAAAGAGTTAAGAGTTTTGAGTCTGGAGTTATGCGTTAAGAGCTCAAGAGTTTAAAATCTTTAAACTCCAAACTCACAACTCTCAACTCCCAACTTTCCCCATTATATCCGGATAATTGCTGAAAATCCCGTCCACTCCGATTTTTTCCATTTTAAGGGCGGTTTTCCTGTCGTTGACGGTATAAACGTAAACGACGAAACCGGCTTTCTTCAGCGCCGCCACATTCAGCTTGAAAGCCAGGCGGCTGCTCATGTTGAAATTGACCGCTCCCACGGCTTTCGCTTTTTTCAGCGCCGGAAGCAGCGGGACGGTATTCAGGCTGTTGCCCAAATAACCGAGGCGCAGTTCAGGGGAAAGTTTCCGGAGGCGTTTAAGCGTGCCGTAATCAAAGCTTGAAACCAGCGCCTTTTCAAAAAGGCCGGGCCTTGAGCGCAAAAAAGCTAGCAGCTCCGCCTCGATGCCGGGGTATACATTATTATCGTTCTTTATCTCAAAATTCAGCCAGCACGCGGCAGGTTCAATAATCTCCATCACTTCCTCAAGCTTTGGGATCCTCTGGAAAGACGGGTTTGCGGCAAAATGCGCGGCCACATTTATTTTTTTCAGTTCGGCGTATGAGAGCTCCGCTATTTTAACCTCTTTCGCGGCCGTTCTTTTTAAGTCAAAATCGTGGTGAACGACCAGAATCCCGTCTCTGGTGCGGTGCACATCAAATTCAAAATAGCTGGCGCCCATTTTAACCGCCAGTTCAAAAGCCGCGAGCGTGTTCTCGGGGGCATAACCTGAAGCCCCGCGATGAGCTATTATTTTCATATAAACGCCTTTTTAATCCCTTTGAACATTTCTTCGCTGTATTCAAACCCGAACATCCTGTCGCGGTCCGTACCGGGGCCGTGAAAATCTATACCGGCGGTGATAAAAAGGCCGTAACGCGCGGCAAGCGCGATAAACTCCCTGGTAAGCGTATTGCTGTGCGACGGATAAAAGGCCTCGATCCCGTCCAGGCCCATGTCTTTCCAGGCGGGAAGGTCAAGAATTTTAACAACCACGCCCGGATGGGCCAGCACCGCAAAGCCGCCGGCCGCTTTGATCGTTTGAATGGCTTCCTCTATGCCGGGTCCGTTCGGCGGCGCATAGGCGGGGCGCCCCCGGCCGATGTATCTTTCAAAAGCCTCCTTGCGCGTTTTTACGAAACCTTTCTTTTTAAGCAGGTCCGCTATGTGCGGGCGGCCTAAGGTATGGCTGTCGCCAAACGGCAATTCCTCATACGAAATTTCAAGGCCGAGGCCGCGCAAGAGCCCTATTATTGTTTTCAGCCTTTCAAGACGCTTCGCCCGGAAAATTGCGGCCTTCGCGAGCAGCGCCGGGTTTGCCGGATCCAGGCCGTAGCCAAGTATATGCAAACTGTCGTGCAGACTGGAACTGAATTCCACCCCGTAACAATAAATTATGCCGGCCTCTTTTAAAGCCGGCTCCATCTCGGCCCAGCCGGCGGTCATGTCGTGGTCGGTGAGAGAAAAAAAATTTATACCGGCCCGCGCGGCCGTCCGGGCCAGCGCCTCCGGCGCAAGCGTGCCGTCAGAGTGGGCGGAATGGTTATGAAGATTTATCAACGGGGAAGACGGCATAAGAAAACTCAAAGTGTAAAGTGAAAAATGCAAAATGAAAAGTGAAAAATTGAGAGGAAAACCGGACAGAAAAACCGGCCTAAACCGAAAAATTAACGATTGGTTTTAACCGGCGCGCAATCTTTTCCGCCATTTTACATTTTAAACTTTGCATTTCTCCTCAGTCCACCGCCACCTCTTTAACTTCCGGCACTTCTTCCTTAATCATCTTTTCCACCACATGCTTAAGCGTCATGGCGGCATGCGGGCAGCAGCCGCAGGCTCCGGTAAGTTTTACCGTGACCACGCCCGTTTTTTCATCCACGCCCAGCAGTTCCACCGAGCCGCCGTCAGCGGCCAGCATGGGTTTTATTTTTTTTATCACTTTTTCAACTTTATCTTTCATAGATGTATCACCTCAATAAGTCAATTATACCATTCCGGCCGCGCGCGTAAGCGGAAGGCGGCGATATTTTCCTGTTATCTTTTCCCCGCCTGCCTGACTATATTTGTAAAATATCCGTTATATGCTGCGTGAGGAAAAAAACATACGGCAGACGCAGGGGGAACCTCCGAGGCGGTGGTTCGCGGACGAATTTTTTGACCTTATAGTCTGGTTTGTGCCACCGGCCTGTTCCGCCTCAGGCGGACTGTCCGCGACTGAAGCGGACGGCTCCATAGACGGATTTCAGCTGTGTTATGACCGCGAAGGCCATCCGCGGGCTTTAACCTGGACCAGAAGCGCCGGCTACACCCATAACGCAATAGACGACGGAGATTTCCCGTCGGGCGCTCATAAATCGTCCCCGGTGCTTGTCTCAGACGGCGTGTTCGACACAAAAAACATTTACGACCGTTTTGAACAGGCCGCCGGGCTTCTGCCGGAGGAGATACGGAGCATAGTCGGCAAAAAAATAAAGGAATTTCCCGATGCCAAAAAGATTTAAACCGGCCATGGGCAGGGGCGACGACGGAACAACCGGCCTGCTTTTGGGAAGACGGGTTTCAAAAACCGATGTGCGCGTGAAAGCGAACGCCCTTATAGACGAGTTGAACGCCTGGCTGGGGCTTGCCAAAACCCTTAAGGGCCCGGCCGCCAAAGAGCGGGCCGGGCTCGAAGACGCGCAAAAGAATCTCTTCGCGCTTTCCTCACACATAGCCGGGCTTGATAATTCAAAAACAATAGAATCCGGAACCCGGAAGCTTGAAAAAGAAATAACCCGCCTGGCCGAAAGCCTGCCTGAACTCAAATCTTTTGCGGTTCCGGGCAAAAACGAGGCGGAAGCCGTGCTGCATTTAGCCCGCGCCCGATGCCGCTCAGCCGAAATACTCGCCTGGCATGTAAAAAAAGCCAAACCCTGCGCGGTTTACCTTAACCGCCTGGCCGATTACCTCTTCCTGCTCGCTCGGGCAAGTTGCAAATAACAGGACACAGGTCTCAGGTCACACGCCTTAAGCTCTAACCCTTCCTGACTTCCGCAATGGGACACCTGAAACCTTAAACAGCAGCCTGTACTATACTGGCGCGGGACCTGCCAGGGAACTGGAACGCAAAACCAGGGTCGGGACACACCGTGCCCGCCCTTCGCTTCCTCGCCCTCCGCGCTATGCAAGCGTCGGGCTCCGGAGCGTTTTGCTTATCTAGTTCCCCGTCACCCGCGCAGATTACCGTAGCGGCCTTGCTTTTTTATAGATAACCCCGCCCTTATTGATGATACGGCGTATTTGCCCACCCGGCGGTATCAGAGCCGCTTATAAAATGTGCCGTTTTTTACCGTGGGACATACAAAATACAAGCGGCTCTCGTCGATAAAATCTCCATTTTTGGAGGGGTTGCGGAAGACGGGAGGGCACAAGCCTTAAGCTCTAACCCTTCAGCCTTTCAGAACTTACATTTTTTCGGGGGAGGAAACGCCCAGCAGGCTTAATCCCTCGGAGATGACGGACTTTACAGCCTTAAGCAGGAACAGCCGCATGGCCGTGGTTTGCGGCGCCTCCGGGGAAAGCACCTTGTGCTGGGTGTAGAAGGAATGAAACAAAGCCGAAAGCTCCGTAAGGTAGGTCGTAAGATAATGAGGGGAAAAGTCGGCAACGCAGGTTTCGAGCGTTTTTTCAAACCACAGGAGTTTTAAAACCAGGGCGCGCTCTTCCGGGTTGAAAGTTATTTCAGCCGGAGCAAAACCGGCCTTGACATCAACGCCTTTTCCGGCGGCATTGGCAAAAACAGAGCAAATCCGCGCGTGCACATACTGCACATAGTAAACCGGGTTTTCGTTCGAGCGTTTTTTAGCCAGATCTATATCAAAGATCAAATGCGTGTTGGGGCCGCGCATCGCGAAAAAGAACCGGCAGGCGTCGGCGCCCACTTCTTCCACCAGCTCTTTCAGCGAAACAAAATCCCCTTCCCGTTTTGACATTTTCACAAGTTCTTCTCCGCGCTTTAAAATAACCATCTGGTGAATGATTACCTTAAAGCCGCCGCGGTCTTTGCCCAGGGCGGATACGGCGGCCTCCATCCGGGGCACATAGCCGTGGTGATCGGCGCCCCAGATATCGATAAGAAGATTAAAACCCCTGTCGTACTTGTTCAAATGGTAAGCGATATCGTTTAAAAAATAGGTGTTGCTGCCGTCGGACTTGACCAGCACCCGGTCCTTGTCTTCGGAGTTGTCCTCCGAAGCGCTGCCGAACCAGACAGCCCCGTCCTTTTCGCTGGTCAGGCCAAGGCTCTTAAGGGCTTCAAGGGCCCTGCGCGGAGCATCGGCCTCGTGCAGTTCGGATTCCAGAAACCAGCGGTCGAACCCAACGCCGAAACCCTTCATGTCCGCCTTGTGCAGATTAAGCATTTCAGCCACCGCGAACCCGGAAAATTGTTTTTCCGTCCAGCCGGAAGCTTCCGGCGGCAGAACGGCGGCCGTCTCTTTGAGGTAAGCGCCTTTATAGCCGTTTTCAGGCGGTTCCTGCCCCTCAAAGCGGGCTTTCAGCGAGCGGCCCAGCAGTTCCACCTGCCTGCCCATGTTGTTGACATAAAACTCGGAACTCACTCCTGCGCCGAGCAGCCGCATAATTTTCGCCAGGCTGTCGCCGAGGGTCGCCCCCCGTCCCGACGCCAGGTGAAGCGGCCCCGTGGGATTTGCGGAGACGAACTCTATATTTATTTTCTGGGCCGCGCGCTCCGGGTTCTTAAAATAAGCGGGGCCTGAAACAATGCCTCTTAACGCCTCAAAAAAGAACTCGTTCTTTAAATTAATATTTACAAATCCGGGCGCGATAACTCCGGCTTCAAAATCAGGGGCCAAAGCCGTTGTCAGCTCTTCAGCTATTTTTAAGGGCGGTCTTTTCAGCAGTTTGGCGGCGGATATGGGCCAGGCTATGGAAATATCGGCTCGGATATGGGGCGGGGGGGCGCAAAGGCTGAAAGCCGAAAGCTGGTTTTGGTCAAGCGCGAAAGCGCGCGCGGCGCGCTCTTTCAGTTCCTCTTCAAGCGCCGAAAGTTTCATTTTTTTCTGGCAGTCTTTTTTGCCGGTTTGGTTTTCTTGCGGACGGACGGAGCCGTTTTCTTTCTACCGGCAGGTTTGGCCTTTTTCCTGGCCGCCGGTTTTAATTTAGGCCCGGCTGCGGCTTTGGGTTTTTTAGTAAGGGCTTTTTGGCGGACAGCGGCCTCGCGCCATGGTATTTGCGGGAAATGGGCGAAAAGCACGTCCATGGAGTAAAATTCCCTGGCGCCGGTCTCAAAAATGTGCACAAGCACCCCGCCGTAATCCAGCACTTTCCAGGCGCGGCTCTCGCCGCCTTCCCGGTAAAGGACATAAAGCCCCCGCGCTTTAAAAGCTTTGTTCACGGCTTCTTCCACCGCCTCCAGCTGCGGCACGGAATCGGCGGTCATCAGCACCGCGTAATCGGCCAGCGGTGAGTTTTTTGCCAGCTCATAAATTACGATGTTCTCCGCGTGTTTTGAGTCGCCGAGCCTGGCGGCCTCAATGGCTATTTTTTTGAATTTAGTGCAGGTGTTTTTCATATAAAGTTTTTCTGATTTTTAAGTTTAAGCATTAGTTCTGTTTCTACCCGGTGTTCAATATTTTCAATGGCGGAGCTGCTGATGGAGGATATTGTATTAAATATCGTGCCGAGATTGTTTTTTTCATAACTGGAAACATCCGCCGACTTGCAAAAACGGACATATCCGAGCCGGTTGCCGTGCCGCGAACAGGTCATTATATAGGTCCTGGCGTCAAGCCAGCCGTCTTTCGGAGCGCTTTGCACCGCCAAAACCGCGGGCTCGTCAAAACTTATTTTGGACCCGGCCGGATCGTACTCCTCGTTGAACTTGTTGTAAAAAAATGCGTTTATGTTCCAGTGCCCCTCGAAATAGATGCTTATTTCATCCACCATCTTTGCCATAAAAGCCGCTACGGATTTATGCTCGTCCATTATAACCCGGCTCATGTCAAACAGCATGGTGAGCTCGTTCGAGGTATGCTGCAGGCGCTTTAAGACCACCTTGATTATTTCTATAAAAAAGTTTATGCCGGTTTCGGAATGCTCCTTTATAAAGTTAAGGAACTCGGTGCGCTTTATCTCATAGAGCGAGGTTTCAAGCGCTGCCCTGGCCTGCGCGGAGCGGGGCTGGACTTCAAGCACGGCCATTTCGCCGAAAAAATCCCCTTTTGTAAGTATGGCGAGCGGCTTGAATTCTTTGCCTTCCTCGTCCAGCTTCTTTTCTATTACAACCTCGCCCGAGACGATGATAAAAAGCGTGTCGCCTTCGCTTTTCTCCCTGAAAATAACGGCGCCGGCCGGGCGGGAAATCTGCCTGAAATACCCGGAAAACTCTTCCAGCATTTCCGCGGAAAAATTCTTGAAGATCCCGATATTCTTAAGTCCGTCAATTTCTGTCATAATCCGCCGTCCCTGTTGCAGAGCTTTTTGAACATTTCCTGGTCATGCGCCTTGGCTATGGCCGCCTCAAAAGATACCAGGTTCTGGAGGACCATGTTCGCGAGAGACCTGTCCATGGGCATCATGCCGAACTTGGCGCCGGTTTCTATGGCGCTGTAGATCATGTGCGTCTTGCCTTCGCGTATAAGATTTGCGATGGCCGGGGTCATAACCATTATCTCCCGCACGGCCACGCGGCCCTTGCCCTCTTTTTTGGGCAGCAGGATCTGCGACACCACCGCCTGAAGAGATGCCGCCAGCTGCACGCGCACCTGCGTCTGCTGATGGGGGGGGAAAACGTCTATGATGCGGTCTATGCTTGACGGTGCATCCTGTGTGTGCAGGGTAGCGAAAGTCAGGTGGCCCGTTTCCGCCGCGGTGATGGTCAGCTGAATGGTTTCAAGGTCGCGCATTTCGCCGACTAAAATCACATTTGGATCCTCGCGCAAGGCGGCCCTGAGCGCGTTGCTGAAAGACTTCGTATGCTGGCCTATTTCGCGCTGGCGGACTATGCATTCCCTGCTCTCGTAGGTGAATTCGATCGGGTCCTCTATTGTAAGGATATGGCCCTTTTTCTTTTGGTTTATAAGGTCCAAAATGGCGGCAAGCGTCGTGGATTTGCCGGAACCGGTGGGCCCGGTAACCAGCACCAGACCTTTTGGAAGGGTGGAAAGATTTACTATGGTCGGCGAAAGGCCCAGTTGCTCCGGAGTCGGAATGATCGAGGGAATAACGCGCATGACCGCTTCCACGCCGCCTCTTGTGATAAGAGCATTCAGGCGGAACCGCGACACGCTTTTAATGGCGAAAGAACAGTCCAGCTCCCAATTCTCCTCAAACTTGGCCCGCTGCTCGTCGTAGAGCGCGGAATACACCAGATTTTTTGTTTCCTCCCCTCTAAGCGGCTCAAAAGCCGCGTTTACCGGCATTATCTGCCCGTTAAGGCGCATCATGGGCGGCTTGCCCGAGCAGATATGTATGTCGGAAGCGCCCTGCTGCACCGCCGTGCCGAGTATAGTTACCAAATCCGTCATAGGAACCCCCTTATTGTCGCACCCCGCCCGCACTGCACAGCGTTCGGCCATCTGATGGCCATAGGCCCTTGATAGACGACCCTTTCCCAACTACTTAAGGGACACCGCACTGCGGTTTCCCCTCCTGCGCAGGCCCCGCCCTTTTGGGCTCCAATGCAAACCCAAAAGAGCGGGGCAGGCATTGGGGCGGATCAGCCGCCTAATCTTTTATTATCGTTCTGTTAAAGTCCACGCCAAGGATAACAGAAACTTCAGCCACGCTGCCCGGGCCCGGCTTTGAATATATTTCAAGCGCGTTCAGACCTAAAGCCGAGCGCGCGGCCTTGGCGGCCTCCATGTTACCTGAACAGTTTACTATTTTTGTCTGTTCCTCCACACTTCCATAGGTCCCGAAATTTATAACATCAAAACCCTTTTTTCTCAGGTATTTGGTAACCTGCGCGGCCAGGTCTTTTTCGCCGGAGGCGTTTAAAACTTCCACCCGGAAAACCGGCGCAAAAGCGCCGGCTTCAATATCCGCCTTATCCCCGGCTCCAATGTCGCCGGAGCCGTCCGCCGCGCCGCCGCGGCCGGTCCCGCGCTCAAAATCCGTAACAATGAAGTTGGAGGAATTAAGACGGGATAATTCAAGCGCCATGAGTAAAAGATCGTGAAAGGAAATATTGGTGCGCTCCTCTTTTTTTAGCAGCCAAAGCCGGCGCGCGGCTTCAAAAAGCAGCCTGGGCCTGGAACGCCACGAATTTAAAGTTTCATAAAACGCGCTCAGATCGGCCGACTGGGCGTCCGTTACAAGGTAAAGCACGTCTTCCCCTTGGCCCGATATTTTGCCGGAAACGAGCGCCAGCGCCGCGCAGGCCTTTTGGTAGTTCGAGCCGCGGCCTTTTAACCGCGCCGGAGGCAGGTTTATCGCGGTTACCGTTTTTGAAAAAGAATGATAAATAAAGACCCTGGACGCTCTTTCGCCGATAACAGCTATTTCAAGGTCGCGGTTGGCGGCAAGTTCGGCGGCCAAACCGGAAAAATAATGCGCGGCAAGCAGCCCCGCGCATATGGCGAGACCGGCCGCCAGCATCAGTCTCTCTTTTGTCGGTGAAGTTTCCATAACTTTAAATTCCCGGGGTGCGGCCAGAAGCCCCTGCCGGCCGCGTATTTGAGTTTAACATAATTTGCCGCCAGGAAGGCGGCGTCAAGGTCCCGGCGCGCGAGAGCCGCTATTTTTTCCGCCTCCGGAAACCCTCTGCCTTCCGCCGCAAGATCCGCCACATAGAGTATTTTTGACAGCGCGTCCATGCGGGTGGACCCCAAAGTGTGCAGGGTTATGGCCCGCAAAACGGTTCCGTCGCGCACACCGAAACGCTCGGCGGCAAGCCTTGCGGACGCGTAGGAGTGGAGCAGCATTGGCGCGCGGACAACCGTCGCTTTAAACCAGGGAACTTTCAATTTCTTTGAGACGGCATAGCGAATAAGGCGGTTTTTTTTAAAATCCCTGGCGGCGTCATGTAAAAGCCCGGCAAGCGCCGCTTTCTGCGGGTCTTCCCCGTGTCTGCCGGCAAGTTCCGCTGACAGCCGCGCCACCGCCAGACAATGCGCGTACCGCGCCGGGGTGATAAGCTTTTTCAAAAGCCGTCTTTCTCTTGAAAAATAAAGCCTTTTTCTTAATATATATCTGTTTACCGGGGCGGCAAGAAAGCGGCTGCGGCCGCCGAATAACAACGCCGCCCGCAAAGAAGTAGAGGAAACTTCCGGAAAAACCCCTTTAAGCCGCTCAAAAGGCGCGTTCGACGGATTTTTCAGAGGGAAACCGCTGCGCGCGCCCACAAGCAATCCGGCGTTTTTAATTATGCCGCGGGAATTTTTCCAGCGCCCGAACCCGGTCAGGCAGTCGGAACCCATCAGGAAGTAAATTTTTGACCGAGGATGCAGGCGCCTGAAATGTCTTAGGGTTTTAAAGGTATAAGAGGGCCGGACCCCGCTTCCTTCAAAACGGCTTACCTTAACCTGGTCCAGGCCGGAGCCCCGCAGTGCCAGCTTTGTCATTTTAAAACGGTCGTTAAAAGAAACAGGGGCGGTTTCTTTAAAAGGAGACCTAAACGCCGGTACCGCGTATATCCGGCGCGGCTTAACGGCTTTTATGGCGGCCCTGAGCAGCGCCGCGTGGCCCTTGTGCGGCGGGTCAAAACTGCCGCCATAAATTATAATGGTTTCTTCGGTATGGTTCATGTCTCCGTCGACCCCGCAGCAACAGCAACTTAACGCCAGCTGACTAATTTAGTATAATACACTTCAGCCTGCTTTGCCAATGCTTGCCCCGCCCTTTTGGATTTGCATTGGAGCCCAAAAGGGCGGGGCTTGCGCAGGAGGGGAAACCGCCTATGCGGTGTCCCCTCAGTCGTTGGGAAAGGGTGGAAACCGCCCATGCGGTGTCCCGCCAAAGTAAAGTTTTATGAAAGACAAGAGAAACAATAGTATCATCCTGCTGGCTGAAGCTCCGGAACCGGGAAAAACCAATTGCGAACTTAAAACCTCGCTTGGCGAGGAACGCGCTCTTCATGTGTCCGGAGACCTGCTTAAAAATTCGTATGCTCTCGCGAAGAATTTCAAAGACGCCATATTGCTGATTTCCTACGAAAAGACACCTTCACACCCCGACCTTACCTGGCTGGATCCCGAAGACCCCGGTTTTTTGGAAACTAATAAAAAAACCGCCGCTGAACAGCTTACCGACGCCTTCACCCTCGCGTTCAATACCGGCGCGAAAAAAGCCCTTTTTTTAAATCATCTTTCTCCGGATGTAAAGCCGGAATGGCTTTCACAGGCCTTTGACGGAGCCGGAGAAAAAACCGTTTCCATCGGCCGTAATCAGGACGGCTCTTTTTACCTGCTGGCTCTGACACAAAACAACCTTAAAATTATTTCCGGCATTTCCCCTTACGCGCCAAGCACCGCGGATGAATTGTCGGAAAAAGCCAAAAAGAACAAACTGGCTGTTTTCACCACGCCTGAAACTTTCGCCGTTAAAAACGCGGAGACGCTAAGCGCCTGGATTGAAGCCAGAAAGCAGGAATCTCCGCTTTTTTCGGCTCTCCAGCCGCCCCCTGAACCGGGCCCCGCTTCAAAACACCCTAAAAATCACGCCGGGAAAAACCGCAGGGATGCTTCTCCGGAAGAAACCGAAAAATAATATAACGCGTCTTACCGGCAAAGCCAAAGAACAAAACGAGGCTGGCCGTTCGCGGGCCACAGGTCTTTAGGTGAAGCGAAGCAACACAATACTTGCGTAGGTGCCGTATCAAGCACGGTGTGCATCAGACGGCCAATACTTGCGTAGGAGGGGAAACCACATGGCGGTTTACACCCCTTAACAAGGATCGGAAAATGATTAAAACAGAAGACATCTGCGAGCGGATTTTCGCCCTGGCAAAAGGAGTCCAGACGGAAGCTTTTATGGTGCATTCCGCCGGGGCTCTCACGCGATTTGCGGATAATGAAATTTCACAGAACGTGTACAACGACTCTTCTTCTGTTTCCATACGTTTCGTGGACTCCGGGAGGACGGCAAAGATAACGCTTAACCAGTTTGACAGGACGGCCCTTGAACGCGCCGTGAAGACCGGCCTTGAAACCCTTAAATGGCAAAAAAAAGATAAAAATCTTCTGCCTCTGGCCGGACCGCGGCCGCTTGAACGCGGCCGCAACGTTTTTTCCAAGGAAACCGCGGAACTGCCCCCTCTTTACAGGGCTCAAAAGATAAACGACCTTGTGCGGACCTGTAAAAAAAACGGGCAGATCGCTTACGGCACACTTGAAAACGGCCTTGCCTCATACACCGTCGCCAACAGCCGCGGAGTGTTCGCCAAACATCTCGAAAGCTACATAACCTACAGCGTAACAGTGAGAGACGGCGACGGTTTCGGCTGGGCGGAGACGCCGGCCGCAACCGCCGGGGACATTGATTTTGAAGCCGTTAACCGGACCGCCCGCCTGAAAGCGGCCATGGGCAGAAAACCGCGCGACATAAAGCCGGGCCTTTATCCGGTCATACTTGAGCCGGCGGCCGCGGCCGACCTTTTGTCTTACCTGTGCGTTTTCGGCTTCGGCGGCCAGTTTTATAATGAAGGCTCCAGCTTCGTAAGCGGCAACCTGGGGAAAAACCTTCTGAGCCCCCGCCTTTCAATTGAGGACAACGCGCTTGACGGCCCGGCGCCCGGTATGCCTTTCGATTTTGAAGGCCAGCCCCGGAGCAGGGTGTTTTTGGTGGAAAAAGGAACAGTGAAAGCTGTAGTGCACGACCGTAAAACGGCCGCGGCCGCGAAAACAGCCTCCACCGGCCACTCCCTGCCGCAGCCCAACGGTTTCACCCCTTTCCCCCTTAACGTTTCAGTGCATCCCGGGGAAAGCTCCGTTGAGGAAATGATAAAAAACTCTAAAAAAGCCGTGCTGATAACGCAGTTCCACTACACCAACCTTCTCAGGCCGCTCTCCGTGGAAATGACCGGCATGACAAGGAACGGAACTTTTCTGGTGGAAAACGGAAAAATTTCAAAGCCTCTTAAAAACCTGCGTTTCACGCAGAGCATGGTAAAAGCTTTTAGAGACGTGGAAGCGGTAGGCCGCAAGGCCGAACTCTGCCAGGTTTGGGGCAGGCTCAGCTGCCCCGCTTTCAAACTGAAGGCTTTTAATTTTTCCTCGGCTACTGAGTTTTAATAACTGCCCAGGTTGTTTAGGCTGTAAAACGCCATCGGTCGTAGGCCTTAAGCCATAGGCAGAATATATAATAAACCATTAAGGCTTCCTTACAGCTTATGGCATACGGCTTAAGGTAGTTACGAATTTTAAGGGAGAACCCGACATGTTTAAACTTGCGACAAAAGCTATTGAAATAGCCGATAAGAGAAAAGCGGATTTTGCCGACATACGGATAATAGAGGACCGGCGCCAGGACCTGAGCGTGAAAAACGGGGAAATAGCCGATTTAAACGACCGGGTAACGCTTGGTTTCGGGGTGCGCGTGCTGCACCGAGGGTCATGGGGCTTTGCCTCAAGCAGCCTGCTTAGTGCCCGCTCCATTGAGCTTTGCACGCTTAAAGCCTTTGAAATAGCACGGGCCGGGACTCTTATCAAGGGAAGAGCGGCGCGCATGGCTCCGGAGCCGGCCTGGCAGGATTTCTGGCAGACGCCGTTCATAAAGGACCCTTTCGCCGTTTCCATTGACGCTAAATTGGAGTTGCTCTTTAAAATGAACACAATGATGGCGAAAAACAAAAAAATAAAATCCGCGGTATGCGACATGAACTTTATCCGCGAACATCAGTGGCATATGACCACGGACGGCTCAAAAATAGAACAGGTCCTGCTGTCTTCAGGCGCAGGCTCTTCGGTTTCCGCTATTTCCGGCGGAGATATGCAGCTCCGCTCCTATCCTTCCGTTCACGGCGGACAGACGCTTGCCGGAGGATACGAACTCATAGAAACGCTGGACCTGGCCGGCAACGCCGAGCGGGTAAGAGAAGAGGCTTTGGCGCTTTTAGCCGCCCCGCCGTGCCCCTCGGGGGAAAAAGACCTTATTATAGGCGGCAACCAGCTCGCCCTGCAGATACACGAATCCGTGGGCCATGCCTCAGAGCTTGACCGGGTGCTGGGCTACGAAGAGTCTTATGCGGGTTCAAGTTTCGCTACCACGGAAAAGCTGGGGAGATTCCGCTACGGTTCGCCGATCGTCAATCTGGTAGCCGACGCCACTCTTCCGGGCGGGCTCGCCACCGCGGGGTACGACGACGATGCCGTGAAAGCCCAGCGCTGGCATATAGTAAAAGAAGGTATTTTAAGCGGATATATGACCAACAGGGAATTCGCGCACGCCATAGGCGCCCGGCGAAGCTGCGGCAGCTGCCGCGCCGACGGCTTCTCCAACATTCCGATAACAAGGATCTGCAACCTCAGTCTTATGCCCGGAAACATTCCGTACGAAGAGTTGATAGCTTCCACGAAAGACGGCATAATAATGGAAAACAACAAATCCTGGAGCATCGACCAGAAACGCCTTAATTTCCAATTCGGCTGCGAGCTGGGCTGGCTGGTAAAGAACGGCAAAAAAACAACTTTGGTGAAAAACCCGACTTACCAGGGAATTACGCCGGAATTCTGGAATTCCTGCGACGCCATATCCGACGAAAACAGCTGGCGCCTTTACGGAGTTGCCAACTGCGGCAAGGGCCAGCCGGGACAAACAGCCATGATGTGCCACGGCAACAGCCCGGCGCGCTTTAAACAAGTGAAAATAGGCGTAAAAAGCAATTGACTTGCGGTTAAAAAAGGAATAATATTATATATAGGGCTCGGCTGTAACATTCTGTTAACAAATTCCTGTTTTTTTTTAGTAAAACTGTTCGTTATTATCAGGAAATAAAGTTGTCAACAGAAAAAAGTCATAAAAAACAAGCGTTTTTCGGTATTTTTTAAAATCTATTAACAGTTGTGGATAACTTGTGGATAACTTAACAGAAGTCAAGGAAATCTGGCAGGAAGTGTTAAAAAAACTTGAAGCTGAGGTTGGGTTCGCTGAAGTTGACCTTTGGCTGCGCCCGATAAAACCGCTGCTTATAGAAAGCGGCACTTTAAAAATTGAAGTGCCGAATTCCACAATTTATGGCACGGTCAAGCAGCGCTATGAAGAAAAAATTTTAAAAATTGCCGGCGAAATAACCGGCAAAACCATCGCACTGAACTATTCAATGTCGATCGCCCCGGCGGAGACGAAACCCGCGCCCCTGCCGGAACCGCCGCCGGAAAAGCGGCCCGCCTCCATGAACCAGGTCAGTTTTAACCCTAATTATACCTTTGAAACTTTTGTGGTGGGAGCCTCGAACCGCTTCGCTTACGCGCTGGCTGAAAGCGTGGCAAAAACTCCCGGCCAGACAAATCCGTTCTTTATTTACAGCGCCCCCGGTCTGGGGAAAACCCATCTTCTCCACGCCATCGCCCACGGAATTTTCAAAAATAATCCTTCAGCTAAAATCCTTTATACCGCAAGTGAAAACTTTGTAAATGAATATATTGACGCCATCGGCTCAAAATCCACCGAAAATTTCAGGAAAAAGTACAGAAATCTGGACTGTCTGCTTTTAGACGACATTCAATTTCTCGTGGATAAGGAAAAAAGCGAAGAAGAGTTTTTTAATACTTTCAATACCCTGGCCGACTCCAAAAAACAAATAATTGTCACTTGCGACCGCCCTCCGCGCGAACTCGCGTTCAACCAGCGCCTTGTTTCACGCTTCCTTTCCGCGGGGCTGGCCGACATAAAAAACCCGGACTTTGAAACACGGGTGGCCATACTGCGTCAGAAAAGGGATTTTCATAAATACGACATTCCCGACGATATAATAACTTTCATAGCCGAGAATGTGCGTAAAAACATAAGGGAACTGGAAGGCTGTCTTATTAATGTCGGAAGTTTTTTTACAAGCATGAAGATCCCCCCCACAATAGACGCGGTAAAAGGGATAATAAAAGATCACATAACAGACTCCGACCAGGAAGAGAATAAGATTGAAATTGAACTGATAAAAACCGTGGTGGGCGAAAAATTTAATGTGGAAGCCAAGGATTTTAATTCAAAGAAAAAAACAGAGGCTATAGCCTTTCCGCGCCAGATAGCGATGTATCTGGCCTGCGAGCTGACCGACATGTCCCTTCCCGATATAGGCGAAGCTTTCAGCCGCGACCACACTACTGTTATGTACGCCAGGGATAAAATCCGCCAGCGTTTACATACTGACCCCTATTTTAGCGAGACCGTAAATGCCATCATCTCAAGGTTAAAGGTTGTTAATAACTCCGGAAAAACGCGGTAGGGGGGTGTTTTTTGTTGGGACTATCAGTAAAAACTTAAAAATTGTGGATAATAAGCGTCAATATAACTAACAAAACTAACACTATCCACAGCTTCATTCTTATAGAGGAGTATTATGATGAAAATAAATACTACTAGAGAAACCTTGGTAAAGGGGATACAGACCATACAAGCCGGCGTTTCCTCAAAGACCGGCACTATACCTATATTACAGAATTTTCTGATGGAAACGGAGGAACAGGGCCTAAAGGTTGTTTTTACCGACCTTGAAATGGCTATAAAACACCATATAGAAGTTAATGTGAAAAACGAAGGCAGTATAACCATACCCATGAAAAAATTCATGGAAATAATACAAAACCTTGAAGGGGAGGCTGAGGTTAATATTTTAGTGGATGATTCCAATAAAATAGCCATTAACAGCGGGAAATCTAAATTTAAAATAAGCGGCGCGCCCAAAAACGATTATCCTGTTATACCGGATCTGGACGAAACAAATTCTTTTAAAATCCCAGCCGGAATATTGGCTGAAATGATAAGCGGCACCATATTCTCGGCTTCCACTGAGGATGACAGGCATTTTCTTAACGGCCTTTTATGGAAACACGAGAAAGGTCTTTTTTCCGTGGTGGCCACCGACGGAAGGAGGCTTGCTTTATCCTCAAGCGACAAAGTTAAAATAAAAAAAGACTTCAAGGTTATTGTCCCCTCTAAAATACTAGGTGAGCTTGTGAAATTTATAAAAAGCGCCGGGATAAACGAAAAAACCGAGGTTACAGTGGGCCTTTCTTCCAACCAGATAGGGTTTAAGGTTGAAAAAACAGTTTTTATTTCAAGGCTTGTGGAGGGTAATTTTCCGGCTTATGAACAGATAATACCAAAAACCAAAGAAATAACCATTGAATTGAACGCCGAAAAACTGCTGGCTATCACAAAAAGGGCCGCTATCTGCTCAAATGAAAGGAACGGTTCTGTTAAATATGTTTTTAAAAAAGGATTTTTATCGGTAAGTTCCGAATCGCAGAATATGAATTTTGAAGATGAACTTGACGTGGAATACAGCGGAAAAGATTTCCAGATAAATTTTAATCCCCGTTTCGTCATGGATGTTTTAAAAAGCGCCGGGGGAAAGAATATTATAATAGAATTTTCCACCCCCGCCACCCCGGCTTTAATGCGCGTCGCGGGAAGTGACTCTTTCGTTTATATTATCATGCCGCTCAGGACGCAATAAAAAAAAGAAGACAGAAGTCAGTATTCAGAATATTAAAAATTTTTTTCCTGCCATATTCCTTCTGACTACTGAATTATGTCTTCATGAGTTTTAATCCTTAATTTTATATGTTTTTAACCAGAAGAAGCTCCAATTGGACCAGGGCATCTGAAATAAAATCCTCCTGGAAATTTCTTGGCGGCATAGACCCGGATCGCCTGGTTATTCTTGACGCTGTTTGGAAAAAAGAGATTGGCCGGCTGGCGCAGCATTGCCGGCTTTTAGGGGTTAACAGGGGCTGGGTACTGGTAAAAGCGGATTCTTCCGTGATGTCAAACGAATTGCTTCTGCGCAGCCGGCAGCTGGTAAGAAGCCTTAACAGATATTTCAGGAGACCGTGGATAAAAGGCATAAAAACAGCCAACGAAATTTAGACCCGGCCGCAAAAAGACAGGGTACGCGGCGGAGAAGGAGTTCTTTTAATGAACAAAACAACCGATACTAAACCTGAAAGCTACGATTCCTCAAAAATACAAGTGCTGGAAGGGCTTGAAGCCGTAAGAAAACGGCCCGCCATGTATATAGGGTCCACCAGCGTGCAGGGGCTGCATCACCTTGTTTATGAAGTTGTTGACAACTCAATAGATGAAATTTTAGCCGGAGGCTGCAATAAAATAGAGGTTATTCTCAAAGATGAGAATATATGTTCCGTATCCGATAACGGACGCGGCATTCCGGTGGATCCGATGATGGACGTTAAAGACCCCAAACTTAAAGGGAAATCTGCCCTTGAAGTCGTTTTAACCGTGCTTCATGCCGGGGGTAAATTTGACAAAGGGGCGTATAAAGTTTCGGGAGGGCTTCACGGCGTGGGAGTGTCTGTTGTTAACGCGCTCAGCGAATGGATGGAGGTGCAGGTGCACCGTGACGGCAAGCTGTGGACGCAAACCTACGACAGGGGCCGGCCGCGGGCCGCCGTTAAAACCATAGGCCAGACCGAAGAGCACGGCACCACCGTGATCTTTAAGCCGGATACCCAGGTTTTCGGGGAAGCCATTTTTTCTTTTGACACCGTTTCCAACCGTCTGAGGGAGCTTGCCTTCTTGAACCCAGGCACCCGCATAACCATAATAGACGAGCGCGAAGATAAAAAACACACTTTCTTTTTTGAGGGGGGAATAAAACAGTTCGTTAAGTTCTTGAACACCAATAAAACCGTCCTTCACGAAGAACCTATTTTCAGCAGCAAGACCGAAGGTGATGTAATGCTTGACCTTGCCATACAGTATAACGGCGATTATTCAGAGAATGTTTATTCTTTTGTCAACAACATCAAAACCATAGAAGGCGGAACGCATGTGTCGGGGTTCAGGTCTTCGCTCACGCGCGCGATAAATAACTATATTAAAAAGTACGAGCTTACCAAAGACAAGGAATATTCCGTTACCGGCGACGATGTGCGCGAAGGGCTTGCCGTGGTTATTTCCGTTAAGATCCCCCAGCCGCAGTTCGAGGGCCAGACCAAAACCAAACTCGGCAACTCCGAGGTGGAAGGCATAGTAAATTCAATAGCGGGGGAAATGCTGTCCGTTTTTTTTGAAGAACATCCCTCCATTGCCAAAGCTATTTGCATGAAAGGCATCGGCGCGGCCGAGGCCAGGGAAGCCGCCCGCAAGGCCAAAGAACTCGCCCGCAGGAAAGGCTCTCTTTCAGACTCGGGCCTGCCCGGAAAACTTGCCGACTGCCAGGAGCGAGATCCGAAAAAATCCGAAATTTTCATAGTGGAGGGCGATTCCGCCGGCGGCAGCGCCAAGCAGGGGCGCGACCGCGTGTTCCAGGCGATACTGCCGCTAAGGGGAAAAATACTTAATGTTGAAAAATCCCAGCTTGTAAAGATCATTTCAAGCGAGCAGATACGCACCCTGATATCGGCCATAGGCACCGGCATTGGCGAGGGGGAGGACGGTTTTAATCTTGAAAAGCTCCGGTACCACAAAATAGTAATAATGGCCGACGCCGACGTGGACGGCCAGCACATAAGAACGCTCCTTCTTACTTTTTTCTACCGCCAGATGAGGCCGCTTATAGACGGCGGACATATCTACATTGCCCAGCCGCCTCTTTATAAAGTAAAAAAAGGAAAGTTCGAAAGCTATTTTGAAAATGAGGATAAACTGCAGAAATGGCTGCTTAAAGAGGCCGTTTCCGGAATAACCGTTAAGGCGAAAAACAAGAAACTGGACACAAAAGAGCTCAGCGACCTGCTGGAGCTGATCATTTCTCTTGAAAACACCCTGCGCAGGATGGAAGTTAAAAACCTCGGGTTAAAAGATTACCTTAAATTCGCCGCGGCGGAAAAAATTCCTCTTTACCGCATAGAGACCGGCCCGGAGGAATACCGGTATTTCTACGCCGAGGGAGACTGGCTTAAATACCAGAACGAGTACATCCAGTCCCGCAAAGCCGCCATGGCAAAAGAAGGCCCGGTTGATGAAATCTCGGACGAGGACCTGGGTCCGGAATTCCAGTCCATGGGGGAACTTGCAAGGATAAACAACCTGTCCCAAAAACTGAAGGCCCTGGGTTATGGCATTGAAAATTACTTCGTTGAGGAAGACAATAAAAAAGGGCCTTTTTTTGAAATAATGACCGATAAGGCTTCCTTTCCCGCCCCGGACCTTAAGCGGCTTCTTGAAAATGTTATGAAGATAGGTTCCGCCGGCGCAAACATCCAGCGCTATAAGGGCTTGGGCGAAATGAACCCCGGACAGCTTTGGGAAACCACCATGGACCCCTTCAAGCGCAAACTTTTAAAAGTTTCCCTTGAAGACCCGGCCGAGGCCGAAGCCATTTTTACCACCCTCATGGGAGACAAGGTTGAACCCAGGCGCTTGTTCATAGAGCAGAACGCCCTGGCGGCCAGGAATCTGGATATCTAGAGCTGAAGCGCTGAAGTCCTGAAGCTCTGAAGTAAAGAGCTTTTTTAAGCCTTCAGCGCTTCAGATCTTCAGCTCTACTTTAAGGAGCATTTAAATGACAGAACACAAGGATAAAGACAAGACGCCGGCGAACCCTGAAAACCTTTTTGTGAATATTGTAGACCGCGATATAAGCGAGGAGATGAAATCCTCCTATATAGAGTATTCCATGAGCGTTATCGTAGGGCGCGCTCTTCCCGATGTGCGCGACGGGTTAAAACCCGTCCACCGCCGCGTGCTTTATACCATGGAAGACATGGGCCTTCAGCACAATAAGCCCTTTAAAAAGTCGGCCCGCATAGTGGGCGATGTGATGGGAAAATACCACCCGCACGGCGACTCCGCCATTTACGACACGCTGGTCCGCATGGCGCAGGATTTTTCGCTTCGCTATCCCCTGGTGGACGGGCAGGGAAATTTTGGCTCGGTGGACGGCGACCCCGCGGCCGCCATGCGCTATACCGAGGCCCGGCTTTCCGGTATTGCGGGAGAATTGCTCGCCGATATAGAAAAAGAAACGGTAAAATTCACGCCCAACTACGACGGCTCCCTGACGGAGCCCAGCGTATTGCCCGCGAAACTCCCCAATCTGCTTATAAACGGCTCTTCCGGCATAGCGGTCGGCATGGCCACCAATATTCCCACTCATAATCTTTCCGAAGTCTGCGACGCCACCATGGCGGTGATAGAAAACCCAGATATTGAAGTCAAAGAGCTGATGAAAATAATCAAGGGGCCCGATTTTCCCACGGGCGGAATTATCCGCGGCCGCAAGGGCATAAAGGATTATTTTGAAACAGGCCGCGGCTCCATAAAAACCCAGGCCCGCGCCGAAATAGAGGAACTGAAAGGCAACAGGGAAGCCATCATAATAACCGAGATCCCCTACCAGGTCAACAAGGCGAACCTTATAGAGTCCATCGCCAACCTGGTAAAAGAAAAACGGATCCCCGATATCTCGGATATCCGCGACGAGTCCGACCGCCGCGGAATGCGCATATATGTCGAGGTGAAGCGTGACGGCAACGCCCAGGTGGTATTAAACCAGCTTTACAAGCACACCCAGATGGAAACGTCCTTCGGGGTCATAATGCTTGCCATCGTTGACGGCAGGCCCCGCGTGCTTGCGCTGAAAGAAGTAATACGGCATTATATCAGGCACCGCCAGCTTATGGTGGTGAACCGCACCAAGTACGACCTGAACAAAGCTCTTCGCCGCGCCCATATACTTGAAGGCTACCTGATAGCCATGCAGAACATCGACGCCGTGGTGGCGATAATAAAAAAGGCGAAAGACGCCCTTGACGCCAAACAGAAATTGATGGGCCAGTTCGCCCTCTCGGATATCCAGGCGCAGGCTATTCTTGATATGCGCCTGCACCAGCTCACCCGCCTTGAAGTGGGAGCTATCGAGGAAGAGCACAAGGCCCTTATGAAGCTTATCGGGGAACTGCGCGCGATACTCGCGGACCCCCGGAAAGTTCTGCAAATAATAATCGCCGAACTTAAAGAGATCAAGGAAAAATACGGCGACAAGCGCAAAACCGACATAACCGGCGAGGCGGCCGAGCTTGATATCGAGGACCTCATCCCTGAGGAAAAAGTCGTTATCACGCTCTCGCACGGCGGCTACATAAAGCGCATCCCTTCCGACACCTACAAAGTGCAGGGCCGCGGCGGCAAAGGCATTATCGGCTCCGAGGTCAGAGAGGAGGATTTTATCGAGAAACTCTTCGTCACCTCAAGCCACGCCACCATACTGATGTTCACAACGCGCGGAAAAGTTTACGCGCTCAAAGGCTACGAAATACCAGAGGGCAACCGCACCTCGCGCGGCAAGGCCATAGTGAACCTGCTTGAGGTGAAAGACGAGAAAGTAACCTCGGTGCTCGCCGTGGAGTCTTTTGAAGAGGCAAAGGGCGGGGAAAGATATATCGTGATGTGCACCCGCAAGGGCAATATAAAGAAGACGCCCATAAAAGACTTCGCGAACATCCGCCGCTCGGGCATTATAGCCATAGGTCTTGAAGACGGCGACATCCTTACAAGCGTGGGCTACACCGACGGCAAGTATGAAATTATAATCGGCACCAGGGGCGGCATGTCCATCCGCTTCAACGAGTCGGATGTGCGTTCCATGGGGCGCAACGCCATGGGCGTGCGCGGCATACGCCTTGACAAGGAAGATATAGTGGTAGGCATGGAAGTGGCCGAGCCTAAAACCAAAAAAACCCTTCTTACGGTGTGCGCCAACGGCTACGGCAAGCGCACCAAACTTGACGAGTACCGCAACCAGCACCGCGGCGGCTCCGGAGTTATCACCATTAAAGCCAACGACCGCAACGGCGCCGGGCTTGGAATCTACCTGGTGGAAGACGACGACCATCTGATGGTGATGACCGAAAAAGGCAAGATCATCCGCATGCCCTGCAAGGATATCCGCGCTATTTCCAGAAACACCCAGGGGGTGCGCCTGGTCCGGCTTGAAGAGGGGGATAAAATAGCCTCCGTCGAGCCGGTAATTGACGACGGAGAAGTTGAATCCACGGCCGAAGAGAAGAAGTAGGCAGAAGTTGAGAATGCAGCGTGTGAATCAGCAAAAAAACCGTCCGCCTTAGGCGGACGGTTTTACATTTCTTGCGCTTGGAAAGCTATTTTATATCCAGCTCAGCCTGCAGTATTTCCAGCGCCTTGTCGGCGTCTGAAACATTCAGCAGCAGCCGGGCGCTTACCCCGCCGACCGAGGTGCCGTAAACAGTGGTAATGTTTATGTTGTTTTCGCCAAGGAGCTTCGTAAGGCGCAGAAGCTGGCCCGGCTTGTCCGGCAGCTCCAGCGAGAGCATGGAAGTTTCTATGGTGGTAAAACCGGCATTTGTAAGCACATGGCTTACCTTGCGGTCCGCGTCAACGGCCACGCGCACAATGCCTGAATCATCGCGTATTTCGGAAGCTATGCCGATTACGTTTACCCCTTCCTTCGCGAACAGTTCCACGAATTTGCTTAAAGCGCCGGGGATATTGGGCAGAAACACGGTGTATTGCTTGACGGCTTTTACGGGCATAAATTTATGTTCTTCCTCTTCAAGATTTAAGATCAGCAGACAACCCGCAATCTTCTTACTGCATTGCAAGCCCTTAATCTAATTTAGTAAATTTTCACTGTTGGAGGCAATAAAATTTACGGAAAACACCGAAAAGACCGAAAAAACAATTCCCGCGCAGGCGGCGCGCGCGGTAGATACCGGATCCGGCGGGAAAAGAAGCCGTCTTGTAACTGTTACGGCTGTCTCAGCCATCGTAATAGGCGGCTTCCTCAGTGTATCATTTGCCAGGGCGAATTTTACGCTTATTTCCATGTTTTCCTCTCCCTCCTTCCAGCTTTCCATGGCGCACGCCACCGTGCCGGTGGAAATGCCGCCGGCGGCAGCTTTTCTTGTGCGGTATCCCCGCGGATTTTTCTTTTTTTCTCTGATAATGTGGCTTTCCGTTACGGCGCTGGGATTCGGAGTTTTGCGGCGCAGGCAATGGGGGCGCGACGGGTTTAACGTCCTGCTTTACCTTGGCGCGGCGGTTTTGTTTATACTCTTCATGTTCCCCGAACTGGTTGTGCCGAAGCCTTTTTTCTATCAGGGGATCTCGCTCGCGCCTGAATTTAACGCGGCGGTTAAAACCGTAAAATTATGGCTTCAGGGTTTCTGCGGCGCCGGGACGGCCCTGTTTTTCTGGCTGGCCAGAAAATTTGAAACCCAGGCCGTGCGAAACGAATTCAAAAGCTAAAAAGTGCAAATATTATTAAGAAAAACGGTTTCCCATTCCCGGCCTTCCCCGCGGCTCAAGCTCATTGAACGGGGCCTCAGTATTTAATAAAATCAATTATAAGGGCCGGAAGACTGAAGTTCGGGAAATTCTATTGTAAATCTTAAGCCTTCAGTCCGCAGCCTAAAGGCTAATATGTGGAATTATACCGAAAAGGTCTATGAATACTTCAGAAACCCCCGCAATGTGGGCGAGATAGAGAACCCCGACGCCGTGGGCGAGGTGGGCAGCATCATCTGCGGCGACGCCCTGAAACTTACCCTTAAAGTGGAAAAAGGCACCGAAAAGATACTTGACGCCAAATTTAAAACTTTCGGCTGCGCCAGCGCCATCGCCTCGTCCTCGGCCCTTACCGAAATGATAAAGGGCAAAACCCTTGCCGACGCCTCAAAAATAACCAACCAGCATATAGTCGAATTCCTCGGCGGACTTCCAAGCGAAAAAATGCATTGTTCCGTAATGGGCATGGAAGCGCTTGAGGCCGCCATCAAGAGCTACAAAGGCGGCAAACAGGAAAAAGTCATTATCGGCGCCGGCGAACGCATTGTATGCAAGTGTTTCAGCGTCACCGAGGCGAAAATTTTGAAGGCGATAAAAGAAAACAAACTGCATACCGTTGAGGAAGTCACCAATTTCACCAAGGCCGGAGGCGGCTGCCGCCAGTGCGTGGGCGAGATAGAAAAAATATTAAAAGACTACTGGGCCGAAGCCGAGCACAAGAGCTTTGAAAAAATGACCGTGGTGGAAAAGATCAAGATGCTTGAAAAAGTCCTGTCCGAGGATATAAACCCGAAGCTTAAGGCCGACGGCGGCTGGATAGAGCTGGTGGATGTGCGCGGCAAAACGGTTGTGCTGCGCTTCCTCGGCATGTGCGTCGGCTGTCCGTCTTCTTCGGCCACCCTGAAAAACGTGGTTGAAAAAGAATTCAGGGAAAGAATAGATCCCACGCTGGAAGTCGAAGCGCAATAGCGCTTCTACGCCATAAGAGCGCCGCGCTTGCCATAGGCCATAAGCCGGAAGGCTGCCATAAGCTTTACGCCGTATGCCATATGCTTTTTAGGAGTTTCCTTATAGCTTATGGCCTAAAGCATACGGCTTATGGCAACCTTTCTTCCTATGGCTTACGGCCTAAGGCGTATGGCAGTAGAAGATGATACGAATAGAATTTTATGGACAATGAAAAAGTGATTTATTTTGATAACAACGCCACCAGCCGCACTGCGCCGGAAGTAGAGCGGGAAATGCAGCCATTCTTCGGCGAGTTTTACGGCAACCCCTCAAGCATGCATTTTTTTGGCGGCGGGGTGCAGAAGTATCTCGACCAGGCACGCGAGCGTGTGGCCGCCCTTCTTGGTGCAATGCCTGAGGAAATAATATTTACCAGCTGCGGTACCGAGTCCGATTCCACAGCGCTTTGGTCCGCAGTTCGCGCCTTCCCGGATAAAAAACACATCATCATCACAAAAGTTGAACACCCGGCGGTGATGAATGTGGCAAAATTCCTTGAGAGCCAGGGTTGGCGCGTCACCTATCTGCCTGTGGACGAACACGGCAGGCTGAATTTAGAGGATTTAAAAATTGCGCTTACCCCCGACACCGCTTTGGTTTCCATAATGTGGGCAAATAACGAAACCGGTGTGGTTTTTCCGGTGGAAGAAGCGGCCCGCATAACTCACGCCAAAGGTGTTTTATTCCACACCGACGCCGTTCAGGCGGCCGGCAAACTGCCCATAAACCTCAAAGACGCCAAAATAGACATGCTTTCCATTTCGGGGCACAAATTGCACGCGCCAAAGGGGATAGGCGCGTTTTACCTCAAAAAAGGCTCGCGCTTCATGCCGTTCATGATGGGGGGCCATCAGGAGCACGGGCGCCGGGCAGGCACCGAAAATGTGCCCTACATAGTGGGCCTCGGCAAAGCGGCGGAACTGGCCGCCTCAAACCTTAAGAAAGAAAATACTTATGTTAAGGGCCTGCGCGACCGTCTTGAGCAGGGCCTCTCAAAAGCCATAAAAAACACCAAAATCAACGGCATCGGGGCCGAGCGCCTGCCCAATACGGTAAACATCAGCTTTGAATATGTGGAAGGCGAATCAATTTTAATAATGCTGAGCGAAAAGGGCATTTGCGCCTCGTCCGGCTCGGCCTGCACCTCCGGTTCGCTTGAGCCGTCGCATGTGATAAGGTCCATGAGTGTGCCGCAAACTTTCGCCCAAGGCTCAATAAGGTTCTCGCTCAGCGTTTACAATACCGAAGAAGAAGTGGATTTCGTGCTGAAAGAAATGCCGGCGATAATAGAACGCCTGCGCGCCATTTCGCCGTTCGCCGACGACAAGCCGCTGTTCGGAATGGACGCCTGCCAGATGCATAACCACTAGGAGGACAGAGGGGATAATTGGGTGCAGGGTGGTAGTTGTCGGGGAGATAAGAGTTTTTACTGGCCGAGCGCGGGGAATTGTTAATTGTTGGTTATTCTGTTGTCGGATTAGTGCGTAAAATTTGTAAGTTGTCTCGCGTTTTTACACATGGAGATCAAATGAAAAATGTCCTGGTTTTCTTTTTAGCCGTTTTAAGCTTTACCTTTCCTTGCCGGGCTTTTGCCTATAACCCCTTTATGTCCGACCAGGCTCAGGCGTCCGCCGCAACCGGGGCGTCTGCGCAATTTGGACAGTCGCTCGAAAAAACCATGGCCGCGCAGCCGTCCTCTCCGGCTGAGTTTGAAGAAACGCGGCTCGTCTTAAAACAGGAACCTGAAACCCCGTCAGCTTTTGAGGATTTTCTGGCCAAGTCATCTTCCGGAACTGCCGTAAAGCAATTTGGCTACTCGCTTTTCCGCAATCAGCCCACAGCTTTCGCCTCCGCCAAAAATGTGCCGGTAACGCCGGATTATATCGCGGGTCCCGGCGACGAAATAATAATTTCAGTCTGGGGCCGGATAGAAGGCCGCTGGGCTGTGGTAGTGGACAGGGACGGCAATATCTCTATCCCCAAAATCGGAATTATTTCCGTGGCCGGGCTTTCATTCGGAGAGCTTAAGGAGACGGTCAACAAGGAACTTTCCAAAAGCTACAGCGACTATAATCTCAATGTAACTTTCGGCTCGCTGCATTCCATAAGAATTTATGTGGTGGGCAACGCAAGGCGCCCGGGAGCCTATACCATTTCCTCGCTTTCAACGCTTGTAAACGCGCTTTTTGAAGCCGGCGGCCCGGATAAAAACGGCTCCATGCGCGAGATACAACTTAAACGCAGCGGCAAGACCGTAACCACGTTTGACCTCTACGACCTGCTGTTGAAAGGAGACAAGTCAAAGGACTCAAAACTCCTAAACGAGGATGTGGTTTTTATCCCGCCGGTAGGACCAATGGCCGCCGTTTCCGGCCAGGTCAAAACCCCGGCCATTTACGAACTTAAAGAGGGCACATGTCTGCTGGACCTTATAACCATGGCCGGAGGCTTTGACAATACCGCTTTTCGGGGCAGGGTGGCCATGCGGCGCATTTTCGACCATAAATTCCGCGATTTCCTTGAAAGCGGCTTGGGTGATTTGGAAAAAGACCCCGCAACCAACATAGTTCTGCAGGACGGTGACTCGGTAAGTGTTTTCCCCATAATTGAAGACGACAGCGCCGTGCAGGTGGCCGGGGCCGTGCCCTATCCCGGTAAATTCGGAATCCTCCAGGGGCGCACCACTATCAAAGACATTATAAAACTCGCCGGCGGCCTTATGTCTTATTCATCCGACCAGGCGGAGTTAACCCGCGTAGCCCTCTCAAGCGCCGGAGTAATTACCGAGCGCTTCAATATAAACCTTACCAAAGCGCTTACCGGCGCGGAGCTGGATAATTTCACACTTAAAGCCAACGATCACATAATGGTAAAACCCATTCCCGACTGGAAACTTTATAAAACCGTTACACTTGAAGGGGAATTTAACCACCCCGGCGTTTACACCGTAAAAAAAGGAGAGCTTCTTTCCTCCGTGCTTGAGCGCGCCGGCGGATTCACCGATAAAGCTTATACCAAAGGCGTGGTTTTTACGCGCGAAAGCGCCCGGCGCCAGCAGCAGCAGAACCTTGAAGAAATAGCCGCCCGGCTTGAGAAAGAGCTGTTTGTTGAGTCCTCCGTCAAAATGCAAACCGCTCTTTCCGCCGAAGATGTGCAGGGTAAACAGGCCGAAATGGAGGCCAAGAGAAAATTCATAGACTCCCTTAAAGGGCTTAGAGCCAGGGGCCGGGTGCAGATAAAAATTGCAACTATAAAGAGCCTTAAAAACTCAGACTACGACATAGAGCTTGAAGACGGCGATATGATAACCCTGCCGTCAAGATCCGGAGTGGTAAGCGCGGCCGGCGCCGTAATGTCGCAGGGCAGTTTTGTATACTCAGGCGGCAATTACACCGACTATATTGACATGGCCGGCGGCTACGCCGATTATGCCAACTCCGGCAAAACCTTCATCCTGAAGGCAGACGGTTCCGCCCGCAAGGCTAAACATTTCTTTTTCTTCAAGTCCCGTGTAGAACCCGGCGACACCATTGTAGTGCCCGAGAAATTCGACCGCATAGCCTGGCTGAGGGAAATCCGCGACTTCTCACAGATACTGATGAATGTCGCCCTAACCGCCGGAATAGTGATAAAGGTGTTCTAAGGTGAGTTGTTTGTTGCAGTCGGGGAAGTTTTAGGGTTGTCAATCAAGGCAGGAAAACAAAATATCCTGCCTCCGCAAACCGGGGTGGAACTATTTTGCGGCAGTGCGTATCAAGCTGTTAAGCCGCACAGCAGTTTCACTGTCCAATCGCCCAACTACCCAGCCGTTCCGCTGGTTCTTCGCCATAGCGGCGGGAATCGGCGCCAACCTGAAAAACCCCTGCAAATTATTTTATGTGCATGTCTTTGTGCAACGCCTTTTAAAACAGAAATAGGTATTGTCCGCCACGAATCTTTTAGTCAATGAATAAAGAAACCAGAGGTTTCCGCAGGCAATTCCCGGCTAACATGGCCGCTAATGTGGTTTCTTTTCTTTTTAAGATAGCGGTTGGTCTTTTAATGGTGCCATACTATATACGCCATCTCGGGATTGGCGCTTATGGGCTTATCCCGCTTGCCGTTTCTATTACCGCATATTTAAGCATTGCAACCATGTCGCTAAACGGAGCTGTTTTGCGGTACCTGGTTATTGACATACATAAGAATGATATTGGTTCGGCAAACCGCGTTTTCAACACGGCCTTTTTTTCGGTTACAGTATTGACGCTTGCTCTTCTTCCTGCGGTTGCGGTTTTGGCATGGTATGCCCCGCAGATTTTCAATATGCCTGCAAATGTTGAGGGCGGGGTCCGATGGCTTTTCTTTTTCTCAATGTTGAGTTTTCTGATAGGGATAATATCGGCCAATTTCTCTGTTTCCGCTTATGTCTTTAATCGGCTTGATATTCAAAACCTGATTATTATATCAGCCCTTGTGGCCCGCACGTTGCCTGTAATTATTCTTTTTACCCTGTGTGGGGCTGCGGTTCGTTGGGTGGGAGTAGCCTTTATGTTTGGTGCTTTGACCGCGCTTGCCCTGAGCGTTATGGCCTGGAGGGAACTTGCCCCGTTTCTTGAATTGAATATCAAAAAATTTGATTTTAAAAAACTGGGGCAGATTACCCGGATGAGCGGGTGGCTTACAATAAACCGGGCAGGAGTTTTACTTTTTTTAAATGCAGATATAATAATCGTTAATCTGCTTTTTGGCTCTGAAATTACAGGAAAATATGGGGCGCTTATGCGATGGCCGGTGCTTTTGCGGGCCATGGCCGAGGTTTTTTCGGGGGTGTTTTCTCCCATGGTTCTTATTCTGTTTGCGCGTGGCCACCGGGACAAGATGCTTTTGTTGTGCAAAAAATCCCTCAAGTTTCTTGGTTTAGGGATGGCTTTACCCATAGGCCTTATCTGCGGCTTTGGAGGTTCTATTTTAAAACTTTGGCTTGGACCTGAATTCGCCAAATACTCCGTTCTATTGGCTATAATGTGCGCCCATCTAAGCATAAACCTCGCTGTATCTCCATTGCTTTCAATACAGACAGCGGCCAATAAAGTCAGGGTTCCCGGTTTGGTTAATCTCGCCGGCGGGGGGATGATGGTCGGTCTGGCCCTGATTCTGGGCAAATTCACCCCCTTGGGCGTTTACGGCGTGGCGCTGGCCGGAGCTCTTATGCTTACGCTGAAAAATGTGATGTTTACCCCGATATACGCAGCCATGATACTTGGCATAGATAAAACAGTTTTTTTAAAACCACTTGCGGGAGGGGTTGCCGGAACAGTTTTGGTTTGGTCGGCGTGCGTTGTAATTAATGAAACCATAATGCCGCAATCATGGACAGGGCTTATCATCTCCTCAGGTTTGATCAGTTTGGTTTACTGCGCTGTGGCCTATTTTAAAGCGGTAAACCGTGAAGAAAAGGAACTGGTTTTGTCAATCCTAAAACTTTCAGCGGCGCAAGATGGGGCGTAAGCGCATGAAAATTATGCATCTTCTCCCTAATCTTTCCAACAGGGGAGCTGAACGGCAGTTTGGTTGTTTGGTTCCTGCGTTAGTGCACATGGTTTTGAGAGGGTTTTAACCGGGTATGCGCATACTTCACTTTATCCCTTGTCTCAGCGGCGGCGGAGCGGAGCGGCAGCTTAGTTATCTAGTGCCCGAGTTGGCGCGGATGGGGCATGAGGTTCATATCGCATATTCCACGGGAGGCCCTTGCGAGCCGGAATTGCCAGGCGTGGTGCGTCATCGGCTAAAATCACGGTCCAATTACGACCCATATTTACTCTGGCAACTGATTCGGCTTATCCGAAACATCAAGCCGGACATTATCCACACGTGGATCTTACAAATGGATATTCTGGGCGGAATCGCGGCAAGAATGAATGGAATCCCTTGGATACTTCGTGAGCCGACTCACCCGTTGGCCTATCTTACTCCGACCTGGAAACACCGTTTGAGGGTTTGGATAGGAGCTGGCGCGAGTGCCATTGTATCTGTTTCTCGGGGCGGAGACGAATATTGGAAGATCCAGCGCCCAAACAGTCGGCGTTATATCGTGCTGCCCGGATTGGTCATGCCGCGCGCCCCCATCGCGCTTTATGTCGGCAGGCTGGTAGCGCTCAAAAATGCGAAAGTGTTTTTAGAAGCATTGGGCCGCATCAAGCTGAAACAAGAAGTGCTGGGTGTTTTGTGCGGGGAGGGGCCCCAGCGTTCCGAATTGGAAGCATTAAGACACAAGCTGGGACTTGACGCGGATGTCTGTTTTACGGGTCATTTACCGGCCGCCGCGGTTTGGGCGCTAATGAAGAAAGCTTCGATTTTTGTGTCGCTCAGTGCGTATGAGGGATGCCCCAACGCGGTTATGGAAGCCCTGATGTGCGGTTGTCCGCTGACACTCTCGGATATCCCCGCGCACCGTGAAATTCTTGATGAAAGTTGCGCGCTGTTTGTGGACCCGGCCAACATTCAGCAAACGGCCGACACGATTTTACAGGCATTGCGTAATACGGAAGCCGCAAAAGCCCGTGCTTTAATAGCCAAACAGAAAACTCAGGAATGGACCATAGCCGCAATGACCAGAAATTATGAAAACGTGTATAAAGAAGTTGCATGAGTTCATAATTTGAACCCGAAAAATATTTTTCCAAATAACTTTGAAGCGCATATAATGCTCTCTGACTGGGTGGATCCAGGGGAAGCGGGAAAATCCCAATGGGGGCCGCATACAACTTCCGGCGTTGTCTATGCGCATGAGGTGCGCGGGTCTGCCTGCTCCTCCGAGGACCTGCTAATAATGAAAGCTTTTGCCAACAGGCCAAGAGACCGGGCCGACATTAAAACTGTTGTAGGCCTCCGCCCGGGGGAACTTGATATGACCTATACATTGGATTGGAGCGTCCGATCCCTCTGGCTGAAATAAAATCAGCCCCTGAAATAGTCACCGCCCTTAAAACCCGATTCTAATTCCTCTCATCTGTCCCTCTCTTTATCAAAAGTTACACTTCACTATCCCCGTCCATAATTTATATAATAAGGATATCGTAAGACGTCTAGGAGTCGGGGAGTCTGAGAGTCTAAGCGTCAATAACTCTACGACCCCAAGCCCCTAAGGCCAAGTTAACGACAAAATGGAAACCAAGATCGAGAGGTTCGAGGATATCCTGGTTTGGAAGAAGTCCCGTGAGCTTGTTATGCTTATTTATCATGTAACCTCGGAAAACGAGGGATTTAAACGGGACTTTGACCTTAAGAGCCAGATACGAAGAGCGGCAATTTCAGTAATGTCCAATATTGCCGAGGGATTTGCAAGGAGAAGCGACAAAGCGTTTGCTAATTTTCTGCATATCGCGCACGGTTCCATAGCGGAGGTTCAAAGCCAACTCTATGTAGCACTGGACTTAGACTACATAAGCAAGGCTGCTTTTGATAAAACATATGAAATGTCAGATGAAATAAGCCGCCAATCCCAAAACTTCATCAAGTATCTGAATAATTCCCAGTCATCAAGAATCCTATGACTCTTCGACTCTCAGACCCTGCGACCCTCAGACCCAATTGAAGGCAACTTTATGGATAACAATCAAATTCCACACCAAGAAGACGAAATAGAAATCAACTTATTCAACTACCTCATCGTTCTCCTTAAACACAAAGAATTTATTATTAAAACCACCCTCGCCGTCACCTTTGCCGCCGCTGTTTTTTCTCTTCTTGTCCCCCCTTCATACCTTTCCGAAACCAAAGTCCTGCCGCCTCAGAGCGGCAACTCCTCAATGGCCTCCATAATGGCTTCTCAGTTGGGCGGGCTTGGTATGTCCCCGGCTGCTTTCGGAGTAAAAAACACCAACGAGCTGTATATCGCGCTTCTTAAAACCCGGGGGGTGACAGATTTCGTCACGGAGAAACTGGACTTGATGAAATCTTACAAGCTTAAATCCCGGGAAAATATGCGGAAGCTTCTTGTGAACGGATTAACGGTGCGTAACGATATAAAAAGCGGAATAATAACCCTGGGCTTTGAACACCGCAATCCCCAAATGGCCGCCGACATCGCAAATGCTTTCGTTGAGGGCCTCCAGCATTTTAATAATAACCTTGCGGTTACCGAGGCTTCCCAAAGGCGGTTGTTTTTTGAAGAGCAGCTGAAAACCGCCAAAGAAAACCTTATCCAATCCGAGGAATCCTTGAAAAGTTTCCAGCAGAGAACCGGAACCATAAAAATCGACGAGGAAGCCAGGGGAGTAATAGAAACAGTTGCCAAGATGCGCGCAGAGGTTTCGGGCAAAGAAGTGGAATTGCGCGTTATGAAAGCTTACGCTACCCCTGAAAACCCGGATATGCAGAGGCTTCAAACCGAAACAGCCGCTTTAAAAGAAGAGTTGCTGAAACTGGAATCAAAAACCAGCCTGGGAGATGACTCCGTTCCCACAGTGGGTAAAATGAGCGTACTTGGCACCGAGTATGTCCGCAAAATGCGCGATTACCGCTATAACGAAGCACTTTACGAAATATTTCTGAAGCAGTTCGAGGCCGCCAAGATCGACGAATCTAAAGACGCCGCCCTTGTGCAGATAGTGGAAAAAGCGGAGGCCCCGGAAAAGCGCTTTAAACCGCAGAGACAAGGAATTGTTGTTCGCGCCTTTTTTCTCGCTCTTTTTTTAACAGTCGTGTTTGTGTTTTTTAAAGGCTATTGCCAAAGTCTTACAGCCGACCCTGAAACAAAAAAGAAAATCCAGCAGACAAAGAGTTATTTAGATTTCAGCCAGCTAATAAAAGACCTGAAACTGGAAAAAATAGCTGAAAAAATCGGAGTGCTGTTCTCTAAATTGCAAAAGAAGTGAATCAATTTTACAACTGGACGGTCGAACCGCTAGCCGTCTAGCAATCTTTATGGCCCTGTCTACAAAAAAAATCATGTTAACCGGCGGCGCCGGCTTCCTGGGAGCCTTTGTAACCGAAAAACTCCAAGCCCGCGGCTGTAAGAGCATTTTCATCCCCCACGAACCCACGAATCCCCCATCTCACCCCCAAGCGACCAACAACAAACAACTAACCGCTAACACTTACTATGATCTCACAAAAGCAGCCGATATAGAGGCAGCTTTCAAAGATTCCAAACCCGACATCGTCATCCACCTGGCCGCCAAGGTTGGCGGTATAGGCGCCAACCGGGAAAACCCCGGCAAGTTCTTTTATGACAACCTTATGATGGGCGTGCAACTTATGGAGCAGGCCCGGCTTTCCGGCGTGGAGAAGTTTGTGGCCTTAGGCACCATCTGCGCCTACCCTAAATTTGCCCCCGTCCCATTTAAAGAAGAAGACCTCTGGAACGGCTACCCCGAAGAAACCAACGCCCCCTACGGCCTGGCCAAAAAAATGCTGCTGGTCCAGTCCCAGGCCTACCGCCGGCAGTATGGCTTCAACTCCATTTTTCTCCTGCCGGTAAACCTTTACGGCCCCGGGGACAACTTTAACCCCGGCTCCTCCCATGTAATTCCCGCCCTGATTAAGAAGTGCGTGGAGGCTGTAAAATCCGGCGCTAATGAAATAACCGTCTGGGGCACCGGCAAAGCCACCCGTGAATTCCTATATGTGGAGGACTGTGCCGAAGCCATAGTGCTGGCTACCGAGAAATATAATTCCCCGGAACCAGTAAACATCGGTGCCGGATTTGAAATATCGATAAAAGACTTAACCGCGCGTATAGCCAAACATACCGGTTTTACTGGAAAACTGGTTTGGGATGTGTCAAAGCCCGATGGTCAGCCGCGCCGTATGCTGGATACCTCCCGTGCAGAGAGGGAATTCGGGTTTAAAGCGATTACCGGGTTTGAAGACGGCCTGAAAAAGACTGTGCAGTGGTATAAATCAGCCTGTTAAAAAAGAAGTTGTTTCTTGTGTGTGGTAGTTGGGTGAAATGTAAGGATATTCATTATGCTTAATGCAAAATCAATATTGGTTACCGGCGGAACAGGTTCTTTCGGGAAAATGTTCATTAAAACAATTCTTAAGAAATATCCCAATTTCAAGCGGATTGTGGTTTATAGCCGGGATGAACTTAAACAATTTGAAATGGCTCATCAGCCGCCTTTTAATGATCACCGAATTCGGTATTTTATCGGGGATGTGCGCGATAAAGAGCGATTGTTAAGAGCGTTTGAGGCAGTTGATGTCGTTATTCACGCCGCGGCTCTTAAACAGGTCCCGGCATGTGAATACAACCCCTTTGAAGCTATTAAAACAAATATTAATGGCGCTCAAAATATTATTGAGGTTGCAATTGACCGTAATGTGAAAAAAGTTATTGCTTTGAGTACCGATAAGGCTTGCTCCCCTATAAATCTTTATGGGGCCACAAAGTTATGTTCGGACAAGCTCTTTATCGCCGGCAATGCCTATGTCGGTTCTCATAAGACCCGATTTTCAGTGGTCAGATATGGAAATGTCGCGGGAAGCAGGGGATCGGTAATCCCGGTTTTTAAAAAACTGATTGACTCAGGCGCAAAAGAACTGCCGATAACCGATGTAAAAATGACCAGATTCTGGTTAAAACTGGAAGAGGCGGTGGAAATGGTTTTAACTGCCTTGGATACCATGTGCGGCGGGGAGCTTTTTGTCCGGAAAATTCCCTCAATGAAGGTGGTTGATCTGGCAAAAGCAATGGCGCCGAAATTGCCGATAAAAATTATCGGCATCAGGCCCGGCGAAAAAATACATGAGATGATGATTTCTTCCGATGACGCCAGAAATACGATAGAGTTCGGTAAATATTATATTATCCAGCCGGATTTCGGCTGGTGGGCGCCAAGAAATCTTCATAAAGAAGGCAAAAAAGCTCCTGCAGGGTTTGAATATCAAAGCGGAAACAATTCGCAATGGCTGACTATTGCGCAAATGCAAAAGTTAATTCGGGAGATATGATCAAATGGATTTTATTCCTTATGGTAAACAATGGCTTGATAAAGACGACATCGAGGCTGTTATAGGTGTGTTGAAAAGTGATTTTTTGACACAGGGGCCGGCTGTTGAAAATTTTGAAAAGAAAATATGTGAAATTACGGGCTCTAGATATTGTGTAGCCGTGGCTAATGCTACTGCCGCCCTGCACCTGGCGGTTACTTCCCTGGAAATAGAAAAAAACAGGGAAGGGATTACTTCCCCAAATACATTTTTAGCCTCGGCAAATTGTTTAATCTACAACAATCTCAAGCCGGTGTTTGCCGATATTAATCCCAGAACCTATAATATAACAGCGGAAAATATACAAAAAAGAATATCCTCAAAAACCAGCGTAATAATCCCTGTCCATTTTGCCGGTCAGACCTGTGACATGTCTGCCATTAAGAAGCTTGCCGATGAAAACAATCTTTATGTTATTGAAGACGCCGCCCATGCGATTGGCTCAAAATATGCCGATGGAACAATGGCGGGGAACTGTAAATATTCGGATATGACCGTTTTTTCCTTTCATCCGGTAAAAACTATTACTACCGGCGAGGGCGGCGCGATTACAACAAACAACGAAAAACTGTATAAAAGATTGCTGATGCTGCGAAATCATGGCATGACTAAAGACCCTGCGCTGCTTGCACAAAATCCGGGCCCTTGGTACTACGAAATGCAGTGCCTGGGGTTTAACTATCGTGTTACTGATATGCAATCGGCGCTTGGTGTTAGTCAATTGAACAAACTTGATCGTTTCGTGCAAAGACGGAGAGAGATTGCAAATAAATATAACAAAGCTTTTGAAAATATTGATTGGTTGCTCAGGCCATACGAGGAAAACCCCGGCAGCTCAGCTTTTCATTTATATGTACTGGAAATCGATTTTGAGAAGCTCGGAATCACAAGAAAAGAAGTAATGGAAAGATTACAGGGAAATGGAATAGCAACACAAGTTCACTACATACCGGTCCATACTCAGCCTTATTATAAAAGCAACTTCGGCTATAATTGGGGTGATTGTCCCATTGCAGAGAACTATTATCAAAAGGCGCTAAGTTTACCATTGTATCCTAGAATGACCGATGAAGATGTTGCTTATGTGATTAAAAATGTAAAGAATCTTGGCATTAAAAAAACTTTGATATGAGTGACCACTACGAAAACAGCCTAGTTGACCGCACTCCGCAAATGGGGGGTTGGGCGGGTGTTTGGCGATAATATCTTGACTTTTACGGAAAGCTGGGGAATAAGGTGAGCGTTATGCTGACTGCAAAGACGAAGCAGTAAGTTTTTTTGGGCGGGCAAGTTCAGCGCCGACTACTTAAAGAAAAACCAGGACGAAGCCAGAATATCAGCCAAGATTCCCACCTCTCCCCCAACATGAGGAGAATATATAAATGAGTGAAAATGATTTGTATGGGAAAAGCTATTTTAGAAATCGATTAAACAATGATGAAAAAAGACTGATATCTTTTCAGCAAGAGAAGTTATTTATTGAGAAATATTGTTCAATCAATGGCAAAATACTTGATGTCGGATGCTCGACCGGGGAATTCCTTGCCAGTATTGGGTGGAAAGGAAAAAAATACGGCATAGAAATCAGTCAGTATGCTGCAACGCTTGCTGTTAAAAATGGGATTGAGATTGTAACATCATACACCACAAAGGAGTCACTTGATGTTGTAATATATCGTGGAACTATTCAACATCTTCCAAAACCATTTGAATCATTAATGCATGCAAAAAACACCCTAAAAACAGGGGGGTGGCTTTTTATTTTAGCAACGCCAAACGCAAATAGTTTGTATTATAAATTTTGGAACACATTGCCAGCACTGTCTCCTGATTATAACTGGCTGATTCCATCAGACATTATGTTGAAAAACATAATGCGACATTTGGGATTCAGTTGCGGAGGCGTCCAATATCCGTATTTTAAATCGCCTTATAGTAAAATAGTTAGGGATCATCTGAATTTTGTGTTAAAACTCTTCGGTTCCAAAGTGGCGTTCCCGTTTTGGAGGAGCATGATGAGCCTGGCATTCAAAAAGGTTTAATATGAGTGGTAAATACAAAGATGTCTTGATTGGTCCCAAATTACATCAATGGGTGAAACATTTGTTCCCGATTTGTAGAAGCATAACTGGCCCTGGAGTCCGGGAAACTTTAATTTATTTAAAAAAATTATTGCCAGATCTTAATATCCATGCAGTCCCTACAGGCACAAAGGTTTTTGATTGGATTGTCCCGAACGAATGGACAATCCGTGATGCCTTCGTGATTGATACGCATGGCAATAAAATCATTAATTTCAAGGCAAACAACCTGCATATAGTTGGATATTCGGAACCAATCGACAAATGGATGACACTTAATGAGCTTGAGCCGCACCTGTACTCACTTCCTGAACAACCTGAGCAGATACCATATATCACGTCCTATTATAAACGTCACTGGGGATTTTGTCTAACCTTCCATCAGAAAAAAATGCTCAAGCCCGGGAAATATCGTGTCGTAATTGATAGCGATTTAAAACCGGGCGTATTAAACTATGGCGATTTAGTGTTGCCTGGAAAGAGCAGCAGTGAGATACTGATATCAACCGATATTTGTCATCCATCTATGGCAAACAATGAACTTTCAGGCCCGGTAGTAACAACAGGATTGGCACAGTGGTTATCAAGTTTAACAGATCGACAGTACACATATAGAATTGTGTTTGTGCCAGAAACAATAGGTTCAATCTCATATCTCAGCCGTAACCTGGAAGTTATGAAGAAGAAAACTGTTTCTGGTTTTGTGGTTACTTGCATTGGTGATGAGCGAGCTTATTCATATCTGCCTTCAAGACGTGGCAATACACTTGCTGATCGTGTGGCTCTTCATGTGCTTAAGTATATCGCCCCAGGCTTCCAGCGGTTTCGTTTTCTTGATCGAGGCAGTGACGAACGGCAGTACTGTAGCCCAGGTGTAGATCTTCCAGTGGTTTCTATTATGCGTTCAAAATACGGCGAATATCCTGAATATCACACTTCATTTGATGATATAAATTTTGTAACACCTTCTGGGTTGGCTGGCGGCTATATGGCATTACGGCTAGCGATAGAATGTATAGAAAAGAACTGTATTCCTGTGACAACCATTAAATGTGAGCCCCAATTAAGCAAATATGGATTATATCCTACACTGAGTACTAAAAAAACCAAAGCAGAGATGCGTAGTATGATGAACCTGTTGGCATATTCTGATGGGCAGGATGACCTACTCGGAATAGCTGATAAGATTGAGGTGCCAATGTGGGAGCTTACACAAATTGCGCACTGCTTATGTAAGCACGGTCTAGTAGAATTGCGCCCTATTGCAGGGCATAATCATTGATAAACGTATAAGTAATGGAAATATCGTATCGTCGGGGAATAGCTTTCTATTACTTTGACGTAAGTCTATAATCTGAAAAGGGCTTCAAATTTTGTGCGGATATTGTTGGCTATATGCATAAGATAGGGCTTAAACTTTACTCCATTAACGATTTCTATTTAAAAGAAGCCGCCGTGCTTTACGAGCAGGGCGTATACGATTTTATTGAGCTGTTGCCGGTGCCAGCCAGTTATGAAAGAACTCTGGTGTGGTGGAAGGGTCTTCAAATTCCTTTTGTGGTCCACGCTCCACATTTAGGTTTCGGTATTAATCTTGGCCGACGGGAACTGTTTGACACAAACATGGCTGCTGTAAAAGAGACATTAGCATTTGCTGATGCGCTTAATACCGCACATATTATTTTCCATCCTGGCACGGAAGGAGATATCTGCGAATCCGCCCGTCAGCTAAAAGTCATAAATGACCCTCGCGTTCTTGTTGAGAATAAGCCGTATAAAACCGTGGATGGCCGGTTTAGGTGCATTGGCGGATCCCATGAGGAAATAAAACTCGTAATAGAGACCGCCGGGACCGGATTTTGTTTGGATATTGGACATGCAATAAGCTATGCGAAAAATATCGGGGCAGACTGGTATGATTATCTGCGCGGTTTTTTAGCCATGAAGCCTGCCATGTACCATGTTTCAGATGGGGACACGAATTCCGGGACTGACACCCATGAACATATCGGGTCGGGTAATTATGCCTGGGATAGAATATTACCGCTCATCCCTGCCGGCTCTCTGGTTACGTTGGAAACCAAAAAGAATTCAAAGAAGAATCTGCGTGATTTTAATGAGGATGTGCAGAATTATCGCCACCTTACGGAGGCTCACGCTCCAGCCATCGCTGTTCGGCGCGTGGTGGGAAGTGACATGCATAATATATTTAAACTCTCTAACGAACCATTTGTGCGGCAGTATTCCATAAATAAAAAGCAGATAACCTGGCAGGAGCATATGGTGTGGTTCAACGCAAAAATTAAGGATTCCTCCTATGACTTTTTCGCGGCGGAAGTCAAGGGGGAATTTGCAGCGCAAGTCAGGTACCAAATGGAAACTGGAAAAATGGTGGTTAGCCTTAGTATTGCCGGTCCCTTCAGGGGAAAGGGCTTTGCCTCTGAGATATTGAGTACATCCGCACGCATGGTTTTCGCGGCCAGACCCACGTTAAATGAGATAATTGCCTATATCGATCCGGAAAATTCTGTTTCCACCAAGGTGTTTACTAAAGTCGGTTATGTTTCGGCGGGGGAAAAAAGCATTTCGGGTCGCCTTTTCAGAAAATACGCACTCTCAAGGGGCAATATATGAGCAGGACCGCTAATTTTTGGGGCACAAAGCGGACATTTATAATCGCCGAATTATCAGCTAATCATAATCAAAAGTATGAGCAAGCGGTTCGTACTATCAAGGCCATGAAAGAGGCGGGTGCGGATGCTGTAAAAATGCAGACGTATACTCCCGACACGATCACCATTGATTGTCATAATCGGTATTTCCGCATTAAGAGTGACACTTTATGGGACGGTCGCACCTTGTATGATTTATATAAAGAGGCACACACTCCTTGGGAATGGCAGCCGAAACTTAAAAAATATGCGGAATCTTTGGGGTTGATATGGTTCTCGAGCCCCTTTGATAAAAGCTCCGTTGATTTTTTGGAAAAGATGAAAGTCCCGGCATATAAAGTGGCATCCTTTGAGATTCGGGATACCCCGCTGATAAAATATATCGCTTCTAAGAGAAAGCCGGTTATAATTTCTACTGGTATAGCGAGTTTGACTGACATCTGTGAAGCAGTTAAAACATGCAGAAGCGTGGGGAATAATAAGATTATTTTACTGAAATGTACTTCAGCCTATCCAGCCCCCATTGATGAAGCGAATCTGAAAACCATTGCGGATATTGCTGCAAGATTTAAGGTGATGGCCGGATTATCGGACCATTCCTTGGGGATAACGCTCCCAATTGCCGCAGTCGCGCTTGGAGCTCGTGTAATAGAAAAACACTTTATACTAGCTAGAAAGTTGGGCGGGCCGGATGCCGAATTTTCACTTGAGCCTTATGAGTTCGCGACAATGGTGAAGTCAATAAGGGATGTCGAAATAGCTCTTGGTAGAGTTAATTATACGCTTTCAGAAAAAATGCTGAAAAACCGGACATTTTCCCGTTCATTGTTTGCAGTAAAGGATATTTGCGCCGACGAACCTTTTACATGCGAGAATATCCGTTCAATACGCCCTGGTTTTGGTCTGCCGCCTAAGTATCTAAGCTCTATAATCGGCAAAAAAGCCAGGCAAACCCTGAAAAAAGGAACTCCGCTTCAATGGAGGCATATTGTCCGATAATGCATAACGCACTTGCAATTATAACCGCCCGGGGTGGCAGCAAAAGGATTCCCCGGAAGAATATAAAAGACTTTCTTGGGCGTCCTATCATAACGTATTCCATTGACGCTGCCATTAAATCCGGATGCTTTGATGAAGTTATGGTTTCAACGGATGATGAAGAAATAGCTGCTATAGCTAGGAAATCAAAAGTGATCGTGCCTTTTTTAAGAACCAGTAAAAATTCTGGTGATTTCGCGTCTACGGCTGATGTTATAGTGGAAGTTCTACTGGGATATTCTAAGTCGGGCCGAAAATTTGATTATGCATGTTGCATCTATCCCACCGCGCCGTTTGTTACGGCTGAAAAACTTAAAAAAGGGTATAAACTTCTGACAACCTCTTCTGCAGACGCCGTTGTCCCGGTTGTGCGGTTTGATTATCCCATACAACGGGCGCTTGAAATACAAAATGGCAGGCTACAAATGCTTTATCCGGAAAATCGGGATGTCCGTTCTCAGGATCTCAAACTGAACTACCATGATGCCGGGCAATTCTACTGGCTTAATATTGAGCGGTTTTTAAAAAACAGAACCTTGTTTGGCAATAACACTCTGCCAATAGAGGTCCCGGCTTCTGAAGTTCAGGACATAGATACACTGGAAGATTGGTCTCTGGCTGAAATGAAATTCCGGATGTTAACGAAATAAACGCTGGCATAAAGAGAATAGCGAACTGGACCCTTATATCATAGGCAGCCTTAAGAATAGTGATTTGGCTTAAGTAAAATTCGGAACGGGTTAGTAATTATTTGGTTTTTATTTTAGAGGATATTATAATGAATACTAAACATGGAGACTCACTTCTGTCCGATTCTGACAAGCTACGAAATTTAGTTCTCGGTATGCGAGCGGCCTATGCTCGGGGTGAGAATGCTATGGCGTACGCGCGGCAAGTGGACAAGACTTTCTACAACTCAGCAGTTGCAACACTGATAGCTTATGATCTTCAGGCAGGCACTTATACAGCGGATGCCCGCTGTAATCCGGAGACGAATAAAAGATGGTGCGATCAGTTGGCCAAAATTATTGATCCATTTGTAGCCGAGAAGAGCTCAATTCTAGAGGTGGGCTGTGGTGAGGCAACTACCTTCGCTGGTGTATTGAGGCAGTTGACAAACACACCCGATTGTGCGTTAGGCTTTGATATCAGTTGGTCACGTTGTTCTGAAGGTCTTGCCTGGCTATCGGAAAATAAAGTCTTCGCACGGCTTTTCGTGGCGGATCTTTTTAAAATTCCATTGGCAGACGCAAGTGTTGATGTTGTATACACCTCATATTCGCTTGAGCCTAATGGAGGGCGTGAAGAGGAAGCTATTCGCGAATTAATGCGTGTATCCCGTCGCACAGTGGCCTTGTTTGAGCCAATTTTTGAACTTGCAGGAGCTGAAGCTCAGGCTCGCATGAAATATCACGGCTATGTGAGAGCTCTCAAAGAAACGGCCGAGCATTTAGGGGCGAAGGTTACTGATTATCGCTTACTTAACTACGCTCCCAATGCTCTCAACCCTAGCGGCGTAGTTCTGATTGAAAAAGATGTCAAAAATGAAGCGGGAGGTCGTGGGGGCGCGCCAGTATGGCGTTGTCCACTGACTAATACCCCAATGCATGAATTAGGTGATGTATTCGTGTCAGACCAGACTGGATTGCAGTGCGCCCTTGCAGTAGACAGTTAGAGCAGTTATTTGTGTAGGGTTGTGGCCGGCTCCGAAAAGGAGACGTGGTATAATGATAAATACCAAGGAGCCGGATATGCCAAAGAAAAGACGTTCGTTCCCGGTGGAGGTC
>JAPLKI010000020.1 GCA_026388155.1 Elusimicrobiota bacterium | reverse complement strand
GCGCGGCATTGAAAAAGACCAGGTGGAGCGCGGGCAGGTGATAGCCGCTCCCAAGACCTGCACGCCTCACAAGAAATTCAAGGGCGAGGCCTACATTCTGACGAAGGATGAAGGCGGGCGGCATACGCCGTTCTTCAAGGGCTATAAGCCGCAGTTCTATTTCCGGACGACGGACGTTACGGGCTCGGTGCAGCTGAAAGACGGGGCCGAGATGATAATGCCGGGCGATCACACGGAGATAACGGTGGAGCTTATAACGCCGATAGCCATGGAAAAAGGTTTGCGCTACGCCATCCGCGAGGGCGGCCACACGGTGGGTGCGGGCGTGGTGACGGAGATCGTCGAATAAGGAAACTATGACCGAACCTAAAAAAGAAGAGAAGAAGGCTGACGAGCAGCGGATCCGTATCCGTCTGAATTCTTACGACTACCGGCTTATTGACCAGTCCACGGCGCGTATTATTGAGACGGCGAAGCGGACGGGTGCGCTTATTGCTGGCCCGGTGCTTTTGCCGACGAAGATCCGGAAGTACACGGTGAACCGGTCTCCGCATGTGGACAAAAAATCGCGTGAGCAGTTCGAGATGCGCATTCACAAGCGGCTTATCGAGCTTATTAGTCCGACTTCGAAAACGGTGGACGAGCTGAAGAAGCTGGACCTACCGAGCGGTGTTGAGGTTAAGATTAAGCTGTAACAGCCTTGTCTTAGACCAGTCAGTGCTTTTGCCAACCCGGGATGTTCCAAAAGAACATCCCGGGTTTATTATTGAGTTCTTTATATAATCGGTAACGCCGACTATACGGTATAACTAAGCGGGGGCCTGTCGGCAGGGTGTATTTGCGGGGGCCGGGTCGGCCAGCGCGGCCGCCCTTATCCTCCCGCTCCTGAATGCCCAGGTCGCGGTCCGGAAAACCCCCGCAAATACACCCTGCCGCCACCCCTCCAAATTATTCCCCGGCGTGTTCTTAAATTTAAGGTTATTGACCCCTTGCCCCGCACTTTGGCACTGTTTGTGAAAAAGTGCGGGGCGCCCTGTTCATGATACATCGCACTTACCCGCCCATCTTAACGCGACAGACGGTTGTCGCGTTGGTCTGCTAGGATATTTGTGTAAAAGCTTATTTATATGGGGGAAATATGAAATCTATGATTCCGGCAGATGCGATAGAACAAAAAATACTTTTTATCCGCGGGTATAAGGTTATGCTTGATCGGGACCTTGCGCTTCTATATAGGGTCGGTACACGGGATTTAAATAAAGCGGTTTTTCGTAATCCGGAGCGATTCCCAGGTGATTTTATGTTTCAGTTACAGAAAGATGAGTTTAAAAACTTGATGTTCCAAATTGGAACATCAAGTTGGGGTGGAACCAGAAAATGCCCTATGCTTTTACAGAGCATGGAATATTGATGCTTTCATCCGTCCTGAGGAGTCGGCGTGCTATAGATGTCAATATTCAGATAATGCGGGCTTTTGTTAAGTTGCGCCAGTTGCTTAATACTCATAAAGAATTGGCCCGCAAGTTGGCGGAGCTGGAAAAGAAATACGACGCGCAGTTTAAGAGCGTCTTTGACGCCATAAAAATGCTGATGGCCCCGCCCGTTGAGCCCGACCTCGGCCACAGAAAAATCATCGGCTTTAAACCGGAAAAGTAGATTGATACTATCGCTTTTGCCCAGTGGTTGCAGCCAGCCTTATAATTAATCGCCCATTGTCGGGAAAAGGTACCAGGTACCTTTTTGGGGTGGGGGCGGTAAAATCATCTCTTCATAGGCAAAAACCAACGCGACAGACTGTTGTCGTGTTCACCTGCTATACTTAAAAAGGTAGCAGGTACCTTTTTAAGGGGGGCTTATGCCTAGAGCTTTGAGGATAGCTTATCCGGGGGCGGTTTATCATATTAGAAGCCGAGGGAATGATCGGGGGGATGTCTTCGGGGATGATGACGACCGGAGATATTACTTGGACCTGCTTTGCAGCGTAATTTCAGCTTTCCGGCTGAAAATATACGCCTACGCGCTGATGTCCAACCATATACATCTTTTTCTTAAAACGCTCCTCCCAAATATCAGCGAGGCCATGCACAGGCTTAACCTGGACTACTCAATTTATTTTAATAAGCGGCACGGTAAGACGGGGCATTTGTTTGAAAGCCGGTTTAAAAGCAAGCTGGTTCAGGAAGACCGTTATTTTCTGGCTCTGCTGCGGTATATTCATATGAATCCGGTAAAGGCCGGCATTGTGTCCGCGCCTGAGGAATATGACTGGAGCAGTCACCGGGCTTACCTGGGAGACACGGACAGGGTCGTCTCCAACCCAAAAGAGGCGCTGCTGTTTTTCAGCGACAACTTGGAGCGCGCCCGCGCGGCCTACTTGGACTTCCTAGGCCAACCCATCCCTGAAAAAGAGTGGAATATACTGAATAAAGAACGCAACGGCATTCTGGGCGACGCCCTTTTCCGCCACTCCCTCAAAAAGGCAGCGGGAGTTTTTTAAAATTAAACTTGGTATCGAAAAATGCGATGCCACATTGTTCAAGGTCACAATTTGTGACCACCTCTCCCGGGATTGGTAAAAGGTTTTTTTTATTTTTCGGGACGGGGCTTTGTAAGGATATCACAGTTTGTGATATCCTTATAATAGTATTCAGTCGTTCTCTAAGATGCCGATTTGACACCTTAGAAGTGCAAAAGATGTTTGGGAAAAGGTACCCGGTATCTTTTTTAAGGTCGTCTGCGGATTTCGGAGGAACTATGAACAATTGCTTTAAAAAAACAGTTTCCAGCGGCTGCGGCATCGTTACGCTGTTTTTCCTGCTTTCCGCCCTGCTGCCGGCTGATCTTTACGCCCGGGCGGGCGGAGGCGGCGGGGGCGGAGGCGGGGGCGGGATCCTGGGGATCATTCTCTACCCGTTCCTTCTGATCTACATCGGTATTCTCCACTTTAAGATCTCCCGGAAGAATCAAGAGGCTGACGCGCTCATAGAAAAGATCTCAGTCACGGACAGCGGCTGGAGGATGGAGAGTTTAAAGCACAGGATAGAGGAATGCTACTTCAAGGTACAGGAAGCCTGGATGGAAAGGAACCAGGACCTGGCCAGGGACTACATGAGCCGGGGCTTGTACGACAAGCACAAGGCGCAGACGGACCTGATGATCAAAGACCATGAGAAGAACATTCTGAAAGAAATCAATCTTCTCCAGGCTAAGATCGTGGAAGCGATAGATTACAAAGACAACTCTAAGGACCTTTTCTGGGTTTACATCAGCGGCTCGATGATAGATTATACGGTGAAGGATAACACCGGCGAAGTGATAAAGGGAAACCCGGACGAAGCCGGAAAATTTTCCGAGTTGTGGAAATTCATCCGGGACGATGACGGCCGCTGGGTGCTCGACGATATAGACCAGGATGTGGGTCTCGACGACCTCTCTTCGTTCAAGTCCAAGAGCGAGCAGGCGTGAGGGTAATGGGGTCAGGTTTTGATTTTTAGCGTTTTACAGCAGACGCCGGTTTTAGGGGATAGGGGACGCAGCTTCCTATCTTCCTAACTTCTGAAGAGCGAAGCCGCCGGGGCCATGCACTTTGTCAAAAGCGCCAAAGTGCGTGGTAAAAAGCCTGGCGGTTTTGTTTTGGTAGAATATCGGAAAGGGACTAGACATATGCAGCCTGATTATCCGCTTTACAAGGAGATGGTGCGCCGGGGTTCGCGCGGGTGCTGGTTCTGGCGCATCGGCAACTGGCTTTATTCCGCCGGCCTGCTGGGGATAGTCCTTATCCTTATAGTGTGGCCTGTGGTGTTATACTTCAAGTTCGGCAAGACGGGGATAGCCTACGCGGTGACCCTACTTGTGATGGCGGGGCTATCGTCGCTGGGGAGCTTCCTGAGGCGTATCTCCTACAGGATAGCCCTGAGCGAGGGGATAGACATAACCCAATATTTCGAGAAGCCCGCGGCCGGTGAAACCGGCCGGAAGTAGGGGACGCCTGCTTTCATGGTTAAAAAAACCGAACTTTTAAAAGATGCGCGGAGCGATAACCGCGAGGAGTGCTATGCCTGCTATAGGGCGAAAAAGAACTGTTTATGTGACGGCATAAAACCCTTCTCTACGAGGATGCACTTCGTGATCCTCATGCATGCCAAAGAAGCCAAAAGACAAAAAACGGGGACAGCCCGGCTTGCAAAATTATGCTTAACGAACTCGGAACTTTTAATAGGGACTGATTTTACGAGCAATGATCGGGTTAATTCCCTGCTCCGGGACCCCTCCTATAGCCCTTTTGTCCTGTACCCCGGGCCTAAAGCCGTGAATTTCAAAACCCCGGGGAACGATCTCCCCGGACCGGAAGGGAAAACTCTTCTGATCTTTGTTATAGACGGGACATGGGCCTGCGCCAAAAGTCTTTTAAACAGAAGCCAGAACATCCGCGCCTTACCCCGGCTCTCTTTTTCCCGCAGCTATATCTCCCGGTTTGCGATTAAAAAACAGCCCAGGGAACACTGTGTTTCTACCATAGAGGCCATCTACTATTTAGGCAAGGAGGCTGAAGAAGCCGGCTATGAAAATCTTAATGCACAAAGTGAAACCCTGATGGTTGTTTTTAAAAAACTGGTTGATACCCAGATCAATTACCAGGGGCATATGGGACGTTGCTCATAGAGGAAAAAGCAGTAGCCTTTTGGGGTTCAAAAAAAAGGCCGTCCGGATTGCACGGACGGCCTTTTCTTTTTTAAACAGGTTTTACTTTGCGGCGGCCTGCTGGAGCTGGCCCAGAACTTCGGAGTTCACGTTTATGGGCGCCTCTACCGGCGGAACATAGACTATGTCCTTAACAGCGGGCGGCAGCTGGACGGCCGCAGGATCGTAGGGGACCGGCCCTTCCAGCACAGGTTCCACGCCCTTCTTGGGAGCTGGGATGGAAAGCGACTGGGTGCCGCCGGTGGTGGTCATGAAGATCTTCGCGCCCGAGGCCCGCAGGCGGTCGAGGGCTTCCCTGTGTGGGTGCCCGTATACGTTGTTCAACCCGACCGAAATTATGGCCACCTTGGGCTTCACGACGTTCAGAAATTCAGTGGAGGAGGCCCCACGCGACCCGTGGTGCCCGACTTTCAGCGCATAAGCGGGGAGGTCCGCTTTAAAATCGCGTATCATATTGGCCTCTATCGTCGCCTCGGCGTCGCCCATGAAAAGCAGGTTGCTCCTGTTATAGGATATGCTGAGGACTATGGAACAGTTATTGGTGTCGTCGTTGTTATTGCTCTGGGCGGGCTTCGTGCAGTTATTGAGGACTTTCACTTTCACCTTCGGGTCCCATTTAAGCATCTCGCCTATCTCGGGGTAATGCACCTTGCAGCCCGGCTCCACTTTGGCGAGCGCGCGCACTTCCTCGTCGCCCATGGCGTCTATGTCGTCCAGTTTGCTGTCGTAAAAGTTCTTGACTTCGAATTTGTTGAAGACCGTTTTGAGGCCGACAAAATGATCGCTGTGCGGGTGGGTCAGCACCACATAGTCTATTGTGGTCACGCCCTTGGTTTTAAGGAATTTATAGATCTGGTCGCCGGCCGGGCCGCCGTCTATAAGGACGTTCTTGCCGGAGGGAAGTTCTATATATTCGGAGTCGCCCTGGTTGACGTCCACGTAATAAACGTTGAGCTGGGCCCAGAGATTGGAGGAAGCGAGCAGGAGGAGTGATAAAATACCGGTTAGTTTATTCATGATGTCTCACTTTTGACTGAAATGCCCGCAGGTTCATAATATATTGTAGCGGAACCGTGTATTTTATAAAGGGCCAAAGTGCCTATAGTGCCCATGTCATTTGCGGGAAAAGGCAGCAGGAGCCTTTTGCTAGAATATTAGAGAAAAGGTGCCAGGCACCTTTTTAAGGGGCTGGGTTACGGCAAAGTCAATTTGAAATAATGGGGGAGTAAAAAGGTTAAAAATCATGGAAGATAAAATCTATGTGACCAGGAGTAGTAAGTTTTTTGATTTTCTGATAGGTTTTGTTCTCATTGGAGGCATATTTGATCTTGCCTTGAAGTTTACTTTGCCAATAAATAATTATATGTGGGTAACTCCGTTATTGGCGGCTGCCGCGCTTGGGGGATTAATGCTGTCAATGTATTTATACCAGAAGCGGAAATATATGGGGATAGGTCTCTTCTCCCTGCTGGTTTGCCACGTATTGGCGGTCTCACCGTATTTATTAATGTTGGTCTTCAAATAAGGAAAAGGCAGCAGGAGCTTTTTGTGGTTTCTACGCGGGCGATAAGATGCTTTCGTTTCCCGCATATCCGGTGAACAACACGAGACTGGAGGCTGGCTATGAGTGAATGTTCCGTGATAAGAAAGACTGTCTGGACGGTTCTTTTTATTGTGTCGGCGGCGCTGTGTAACGAAGGGAACTGCGCGGTCATAAGATCTTCACTCCCTTCCGAAGTGCCCGGGATAAACATCCCGAATGTTCATGTCGTCTCCACTGGCCCTTCCGGCGCGATACTGCGCGGCAATGCGCCGTTACCGGAAGAGATAAGCCAGCTGAAGAATTATGGCGTCACCGATGTGCTGATATTCAAGGAAAGCGACGCGGATGTGAAGCGGGAAAAGGCCGGGTTGGCCGCCGCGGGCTACTACTTTCCCGGTCGCCTGCACCAGGTCGAATTCCCCTGGAAGGACATGGGGCCGTTCAAACTAAATTGCGAGAAGACGATAGAGGCACTGAACGAACTCCTGACTATCTCCGGTATTCCGCGAAGGACTATCTTCTTCCACTGTACCGTTGGAGAAGACCGCACCGGTTATCTGGCCGGGCTTTACCGGATGTTGGCCGAAGGCTGGGATAAAGACAAAGCTTTCGACCAGGAAATGTGCGGGAACGGTTACGAGGCCGGCGACCCGCAGAAGCCGGAATCGGTGGTCAAGGCTATCCGTGCCGGGCTTACTCCGATGTATTTAAGAATGGCCGAATTGATCTCCTCCGGGGCGCTCACCCTGAATAAAATTGACAGCTCCGTATGCAATACCGAGCCGAAACTTCCCCCGGGGGCCGATGAAAAATATAAATGCCTCCGGTCGCGCCCGTCCGGTATGATAGGAGGGAGATAAGGGGCAAAGGTACCTGGTACCTTTTTTGCTCAACTGTTTAAGTGACACCGCATGGCGGTTTCCACCCTTTCCCAACGGCTGAGGGGACACCGCATGGCGGTTTCCCCTCCTACGCAAGCCCCGCCCTTTTGGTTCCAATGCAAATCCAAAAGAGCGGGGCAAGTATTGGCCGTCTGATGCACACCGTGCCTGAGACGGCACCTACGCAAGTATTGTATTATAGCGGGAGGGAATGTTTTGTAAATTTTTTCAGGCGTCCGGAGATATTATGAAAGCACGGCATATCGCAGTGGCGGTTATAATCTCAGCACTGATGTCCCCGGCGGGGTACTGCGCCGGACCGCAGAAGAAATCCGCCCATAAGCCGGCTCAGCAAGTAGAATGGGTTTCCATTCCCGGCGGCAGGTTCACGATGGGCACTAATGACTTTTATGACGCGAAGCCTGCTCATACGGTAACCATTGAAACGTTCCAGATGTCCAAAACTCCGGTGACAGTAGGGCAATACGCCAAGTGCGTTGTTAAAGGCAGGTGCACGGCTCCGGACGCGCTCAGCGATTGCAACTGGGGAAAAACCGGCAGGCAGAACCATCCGATAAACTGCGTGGACTGGGATCAGGCGGATCGGTATGCCAAGTTCATGGATGCCAGGCTGCCCAGCGAGGCTGAATGGGAATACGCGGCTACCAGCGGCGGCAGGGAGCAGAAATACCCCTGGGGCAACGAGGCCCCTGCCAGTGATCTGGCCGTGATAGATACGAGCGGCACTATGGCGGTTTGTTCCAAGCCCAAGGGCAATACGGCGCAGGGGTTATGCGATATGTCGGGGAATGTCGAGCAGTGGGTGCAGGATGTGTATAAGGATTCATATGACGACGCACCCGTAAACGGCGGCGCGTATGAAGGTGCGTGCTCCGTACGGGGAGGGGAAGGTACGTGTAACGCGAGGATAATTCGTGGCGGCGCCTTTTCCATCGTTGACTTCAGGCTGCGGGCCGATAACCGCGATACCGCCGGCCCGGATAGCCGCCGCGCCGATATCGGGTTCCGCCTTGCCAGGTAGATTATAGGACAAGGCAGCAAGAGCCTTTTGGGGTTAAATCCTGAAAATAACACATCTCATAGGCAAAAACTAACGCAACGGAAATCACACTCTTTAACACGCCGCGGGGTTATTAAAAGTTAAAATATAATGCGGCCGGGCTTTTTAGACGGTTGGGCCGAGCCTGAAACTTATAAAAGGAGATCGGTGAGAACTATATGATCAATTGTCCAAAATGTTCTTCTGAGGCGCTGGTTGAGACCCCTGCCCTGGGAAATATCCCGCTCGACGTATGCCCGGGCTGCTCCGGGATCTGGTTCGACAAGGGCGAACTTGAAGCCTTTCTTAAACAATCGCAGGGTTGGAACTCGGCGGACTTTACTCTTATTAACCCCAAGGCCGAGGGCCTCGTATGCCCCCGCTGCAAAAACAGGATGTCGCGCGGAGGCCTGGTGAATCCGCTCTTATTGGTGGACAGATGTCAGTCCTGCGGCGGTGTCTGGCTGGATTCGCACGAACTGGATCTAGTAAGGAAACTGCTTGGCCTTTCCGGGGGGACCGCCGAAGTGACGGTGTCCAGGCCCGCCGCGGCCCCGGTCGCGCCGCCGGCGTGGGACGTTAAATCCGCGCTGATAAAGCTTGTCTCCGCGGCCGGCGCTATACTGGGGCTCATTGGCGTAAGTTTCGAAATGTACCTTTATTTCAGCCCGGCGACTGCAGTGTCGCATGCGCCGTCCGTGGGTTTGTTCGTTGCCAGCGTCCTGTTTTTCGCCGGCGGTATTTTCGGCCTGAACCGGAATTAAGGGGGCAATATATTTAATTCGGCTTGATAAAACCGCCGGGAATAACGGCGGTTTTTGTTTTGGGCGGTTTGGTAGAATATTAGTGTGATATGAAAGATTATTCGGATCTCAGGATGCATACGGCGGAACATCTGCTGAACCAGACAGTAGTGCGCGTACTGGGGTGCGGGCGGGCGTTCAGTTCGCACATAGAGAAGAAGAAATCCAAATGCGACTACCGCTTTCAGCGGGATCTGACCGCGGAGGAGAAAATAGAGATAGAGCGGCGGGTGAACGAGGCCATAAAAGCCGCCATGCCCGTGCGGGAGGAGTTCATCGCCAGAAGCGAAGCCGAGGCTGGGCTGGACCTGGGCCGTCTGCCCGAGGGGGCGGCTGGGGACAAGCTGCGCGTTATACGCATCGGGGATTACGATGCCTGCCTATGCATAGGCCCGCACGCGGACTCAACCGGCGAACTGGGCTGTTTCAGGATAATTTCAACCGGCTTCGCGGACGGCGTGCTGCGGATCCGGTTCAAGCTGGATGCGTCCCCCGCCTGCGGGGGGAAACCGGGGACAGACACCGGTTTTATGGGGCGGAATACGGATGATTTGGAGGGGATATGAAGATAGAGGTCAGGAAACCTACTGAGAGCGAGAGGAAAGAGGCTTCGGGGTGGCCGGTCTGGGAGAAGGAGGTTTCTTCTTTTCCGTGGAGCTATAGTGAAAAGGAGACCTGCCTTATACTTGAAGGCGAAATTACCGTTAAGGCCGGGAAGGACGAGGTCTCCTTTAAGGGCGGGGATTACGTGATATTCCCGGAAGGTCTGGAATGCGTCTGGAACATCAGGAAAGCCGTCAGGAAACATTATAAGTTCGGTTGAACATCCTGAAACTTGAGGCGCCAATTTGGAACCTCAAGTTTTCATGGTAAAAGGGGCAGGTTCTATGGCAATGGATCGCAAGCGGCGGTGGGGGGTGGCACTTCTTATCAGCCTGGTCGTGCCGCCGATTCTTTATTTGGGGTGCGGGTTGGTCAGCGATTTTATGGGTAAGGTCTTATGGGGGTCCGATGCCTGGGCTAGTTCTAGTTATGTGTTTTTGGGGGAGGCGGGGCTGATGTTCGCGGCGTGTTTTGTTCCGGGGATATTAGCGGGCCGGTGGTGCGGCGGCCCCGGTTTTCTGCTTTTGCCTTCGACCTTTTTTGGTTTTTTGTTTAAAGCGTTAAGCTATAGTTCCACCAACTCCAAATTCTTTACCGTCATGATGTGGCTGGCGGGCGCGGTTCCTTCGCTTTTATTGGCTATTTCCATAGGAGCCTTTCTGCGCAGGCGCGCTGAGAAATCCCGGTTAAAGACCGCAGTCACCGGTAAGGAATAGGGGAAAAGGAGGCAGGAGCCTTTTTCATAATAATTGAACAGGTGGTATCATGATATGCCAAAATTAACTTTTTTACTAAAAGTCTTAGGTTGTATTGCGGCTGTTTTGGCGGCTGTCTTGGTGCTCATTTTGGGTGTCAGTGTCATCTCCAGTATGTTCTCGCCGTTGTATCAGGCGCGCCAGTTGAACGGCGGGGGGAAGGGGTTGGATAAAGCGCTGCGCCGGGATGAGATCTGCGCGAACCTGCTCAAAGGCGATTTCGCCGCCGCGTCAAAACCCATAGCCCGTAAGACCGTGACGCGCGAATTTCGTATAGCGGACACTATAACCTGGCTTGCGAAAAAAGGCGGCACGCCGTTCGTTGAGATACCGCGCTCGCAGCTTTTTACCGAATTGCCTTCGGACCAGGGCCCGCTGCAGTCCTGTCGCCCGCAGGGGGCGGTAACCCTGACCGGAGACCAGCTCTACACCAGTATTTACCTTGGCTATCGTAAATCCAGGCTGAGCGTCACACTGCGCTACTCAACGGGCTGGTTCTCTCCCACACTGGAGCGGATCGAGATCGCCAAACCGGAGCCGGTTGTGCCCGATATGCCGCCGCCGGATGCAACGGACCAGAAAATGTCCCAATTTATAAAGAAACTGGATCAAGGATACTGACGGGGGAAAGGGGAAAAGGTACCAGGTACCTTTTATACTGGATTTTCGGCTATTTTGAGGGAACGGCTGACGGTTTATTGTCAGCGCGAGTATTGGAAGGGCGCCGGACTACCCAGTGCCTGGGATATCCCGCGTCCAGGTGGACAAAAGCGACATCCGGATAGTACCCGACGCCCCCTGCGCGCATTTTTCTTGCGTGTGCCGCCACCTTGGCGGGACTGTACCCTGGAACCCTTATATCGGCCGCCCATCCCAGCATATGCAGACTCCAGCGCGCCGCTCCGTGGGTCCGGCTGTTCAGCGCCGGCGTGCGGTAGCCGCTTAAAAGAGTAAGCCCCCGCTTTCCGAACCGGTCCTCAATAGCGTCCAGTATTTCTATAAGCTTTATGGAAATCCGGGTCTCCTCGCCGGTAAGTCTGCAGCGCATGATCCGGCTTATTTTATCAAGTTCATTCTGATTATAAGTGCCGTCTCTGTTGCGGTAGCAGGAGCTTATTTGTTCGCCGCTATTCGGGCGGCTTAAGGCGAGGCAGCCGTCGCCTCCGAGGTTCACCGGTTTCGGCGGGTGCAGCTTTGCCCTGCTTATGAATATATAGGTTTCCGGATCGCCGTCTTCAAGTTCTATCACTTCGGCTTCGCTTACCGCAGGCGGCTCGGGCACAGAGTCGAGCATGGAGGTAAACTGCTCTATAAGTTCAGCCGCGCCAATTTCTTTGTCCGGCGCGGCGCACCCCTTTGACGCCGCGTAAAACAGCAGAAAGATAGCAACTGCAAAAGCGATGGAACGTCTCATGTAACATTATTCTACCAAAGTAACAAAAGGTGTCAGGCTGCTTTGTGGATTTACTTTGAAAACAGGGAAAAAAGCGGCAGCCTTTTAACCGGCCTCAAAAAAATTCCCGGCTTTTAAACCCGAAAAACAAGGGACCTCCGCGAAAAGAGTCTATTTGGTAAAATACTTAAGCCAGGTGCTTGCTTTAGAATAAGTAAGAAAATAAGCGGCGTCCCGTATGTCTCAAGAGCGGTTGGAGGTGATGATCATGAACGAAGCATTAAAAAACATAATGATACGTAAGAGCGTGCGTATTTTTACGGGCGCTCCGGTCAGCGAGACGCAGTTGACGGAACTGGTAAAGGCCGGAATGGCCGCGCCAAGCGCCGTGGATACGCGGCCCTGGGATTTTATAATAGTCACCGATAAAACCCTGCTCAGGCAGTTAGCCAAAAACCTGCCGTACGCAAAAATGACGGCGCAGGCCGCCGCGGCAATAGTTGTCACCGGCGATATGCGGCGGCAGTACGGCGGGGAGAATTCTTTGTACTGGCTGATGGATTGCAGCGCCGCTACCGAGAATATACTCCTGGCGGCCGAGTCAATGGGGCTGGGCGCTGTCTGGACGGCGGTATTCCCGGAGGCGGAGCGCGTTGCCGCCGTTAGAAAGATCCTGGGCATACCGGAGCATATTACTCCGCTGAATTTAATTCCTTTCGGCGTACCGGAGGGCAAACCGCAGGCCAAAGATAAATACAACCCGATACAGGTTCATAAAAACCACTGGTGACATTAACTTGAAAGGCGCCAGGCGCCTTTTTGGCGCCAAGCCGGCCCTTGTTCCGGAAAGGATAATTAAAATGGGTAAACCTTTGACGAGCGTGAAAAAAGTCGGAATAACCGGCGCCGCCGGCAATATCGGGACCACACTGCAAAAAGGGCTGTGCGAAAAATATAAGCTGCGCCTGTTCGATATAAGGCGATCCGACCCTGTCTGCGATGCCGCCTTTTCACAGATCGATTTTGCCGATAAGAACAGCCTCAAAGGAGCATTCGACGGGTTGGACGCAGTCATACATCTGGCCGGGAACCCCAGGCCCGACGCCCCAAGGGAGTCTACCTACCGCAACAATTTCGAGGCCACAAGCTGCGTATTCGAGGAAGCGCGCCGCGCCGGGGTAAAAAAAATCGTCTATGCGAGTTCCAACTTCTATCATGAAGCGGCTATCGGGCGGATACTCGACGGCGCATCAAAAGAGCTGATAACCCTGGACATGCCCCCAAGCCCCATCTGCCTTTATGGGGAATCGAAAGTTTTTGGAGAATCGCTGGGCAGACATATGTCGTATTTCGGAATACAGTTCGTCGCGCTGCGAATAGGCTGGACAGTACCGCAGGATAATCCGGCGTTGTACGGCGGCGATTATATGCGGGCCGTATTCTGCAGTAAGCGGGACCTGGTCCAGGCGTTCGATAAAGCGCTCCAGGCGGACGCCGGTTTCCTCGCGGCCTTCGTTACAAGCAATAATACTCATAATGTATTCGACCTTGCTGAAACAAAAAAAACACTTGGGTTCGCCCCGCAGGACAATGCGGAAAATTACGTCAGAGGCAAAGGTGTCAGGCCTTAGGATATCGGTATCGGGGACGCTGCACAATAACTCGATAATTGCCGGCGGTTTTGTTTTGCGGTTGAATTGACAATGGTAGGGAAAACTGGTAAATTTTATTTCAGATTTCAGAGATAGAAAGGGATTTTATGAAAAAGATAATGGTTCTTTTCGCTTTCACGATGTTCCCGTCCGCGCTGTCCGCGCAGGCGCCGGCACTTTCGCAATTGGGCGGCGATATCGCTCAGGTCGCTGTTCCCGTGGTTCCGGCGGCGTCCCCGGTCAGGAACACGGTTACGCTGCTGGACCCGCGCACCGGGAAGTTGTATGTAGTGATCCCTACCGGCGGCGGGTTCATCTACGCCTCCAACGGGCAGTTCGTTTCGGCGGTTTACAACGGTTCCGGCTATATACTGCCCTCCGGGCAGTACCTGCCGATAGTGGGCGGCAGCCGCCAAGAGCGATTCAACGCGGGTCTTGCCGGGAAATGGCTGGGCTGGGGCGAATGGACTTACCATGGCTCGAGCACGGGAGCTCACTGCGACATGAGTATGGAGTTCGAGGAAGGGGCTGATTATCTTTTCCGCAAGGGCGGGTATTTTGACTGTTCTGCGGTGGCCCTTGATGTGGAACCGGCGCGGTTCGTTAAAAAGGGGACGCAGCTGCTGGACCAGGACGGGCTGGTGTCCGGCTCCTATGAGAATAACGTGATCACGCTTAACGAGGCTTACAATGAAAAGGTCGACATAACTACTACCATCAAGGTCAACGGGCTGCATTTCGACTATTCCGAAATTTGGCGCGAAAAAGACGGTTCCGAGCTGTATAACATACAGGGGCGCCTATTTATAGGGGGATAGCCCGGTTCTGAGTGTCAGCGGGGTTAAAGGCGTAGAATAGGCCGGTCTGAATAGCGGGGTAAGGTCAGGATAGCGAACTCCGGCTATAAGACAGCAGGAGCTTTTTGGGGCTTGCTAAACTACCAGCTCGGCCAGCGTTTTTGCCGTGCCGTATTCCAGAATTTTTACCGCGGTGTAATCTTTTCCGATGGCTTTTTTCCACTCGGCGGACACTATGTCAAGCAGCTGTGCCTGCTGTGACTGGGAGAGGTTGTTAAACCGCTGGTCCACGTAAACGCAAAAGGTATCATCCTGATAGCCGATATCGGCCACCCCGACAGTGCTGAGTGTCCCCGCCCCTTTTTCTTTGATCCTTTGTATCGCCCCGTCCTTTAGCCTTTGTGTCACCCCGTCCTTAACATTGTCCTTAATATTGCCTTTAACATTACCTATGCCTGTACTGACCGTGACCAAAGGTTCAGTTGAATTATAGTAGTACGAATGGACGATATTAACGAGTATGACGATCAAAATGACCAGAAATAGTTTTTTCAGCAGAGGCGCGCCCGGTTTCCCGGCGATAGAAGATGCCGTCTTGGCGCCAAGCTGCGCGTTGCACCTGGGACAGACTTTCGCGTCCCCGTCCACTTCCATCAAGCAGTTATAACACTTCTTGGCCGTACCCATAGTTGTCACCTCGGTATCATAAATGTAACGTACAGCTCTATGGATATTATATAAATAATCGGCCTAACCTATTACGGACGGGGGAAGGTCGGCAGCGGAAGAAAAGCTGTTTTTTTGTCGTATTCATACCGGATGGCGAAGGGGAATAATCGCATAATCGGGGGCAGACACCTGTTTTAAGCCGACAGGGAGGCCGGTATTTTTGTTTTGGGCCGGGGTGTGGTAGAATATCTGCATGAAGGAATATTTATTGGCGGTATGTGCGGCGCTCCTGCCGGCGTGCGCGCCGGCGCCTAAGGGGCTCGAGCCGGTGGGCGGTTTTGACCTGGGCCGCTATCTCGGCACATGGCATGAGATAGCCAGGCTCGACCATTCTTTCGAGCGCGGGCTTGTTAAGGTAACCGCCGAATATTCTATGCGCGATGACGGCGGTGTTAAGGTCCTTAATAAAGGCTTCGACCCGCGAAAAAACAAATGGAAAGAGGCCGAAGGAAGGGCTTATTTCATCGGGAACAAAACTACCGGCAGCCTTAAAGTCAGCTTTTTCCGGCCTTTCTATGGCGGCTATCATATAATCGCGCTTGATAAGGAAGGCTACCAGTACGCGCTTGTTGCCGGCCCAAGCAGGTCCTACCTGTGGATATTGGCGCGCAGTCCGGAACTGCCTTCCACCACAATTAAAACGCTGGTTTCAAAAGCCGGGGGATTGGGTTTTGATACGGACAAGCTGATTTTTCTTAAATGATCCTCAGTGTCCCCTATTCTCCCGGAAGGAAAAAGGATGGGGAAAAGGCAGCAGGAGCCTTTCGTGGTTCGCCCTGACAGGCCGCAAACTGGAGAAATATGAAACAAAATAAAACAATTAAAAACGGCGCCGGGAAAATAGCGATACTCGGAGCCGGCAATATCGGCTCGGCCATTGCCAGGGGGCTGGCCGCTTCCGGGCGCTTTCGGCCGGAGGATATAATCCTTACCCGCCGCCGCGTCGAACTTCTGGAGGGTCTGCGCGGAGAGAAATTCAGCGTCAGTTCGGATAACCGCGGCGCCGTGAAAAGCGCGGAGATAATAATACTGGCCGTCGGTCCCCAGCAGGCCGAAGCGCTGGTAAAGGATATCAGCCCCGCGCTGAACGGACGGCGGCACATAGTGATCACAATAGTTTCCGGGGTGAGCACGGCGCAGATAGCGGGCTGGATGAAAAAAAAGGTCAGCCTGGTCAGGGCCATGACCAATACCGCCATAGCGATACGCGAGGCCATGACCTGCCTCTGCGCCGCTCCGGAGAGCCGGGCCGCGCTTGACCGGGCAAAGTCTATTTTTGACGCGCTCGGGAAAACGCTGGTCATAAACGAGGACCTTATGCTTTCCGCCACCGCGCTGACGGGCTGCGGCATAGCTTTTTTCCTGCGCGCCATACGCGCCGCCTCCCAGGGAGGCACCCAGATAGGTTTTCACTCGGAAGAGGCTCTCTTTATGGCCGCCCAGACCGCCAGGGGCGCGGCGTCGCTGCTGCTGGACCGGCAGGGCCACCCGGAGAGCGAGATAGACAAGGTTACCACCCCGCGCGGCTGCACCATAGAAGGCCTCAATGAAATGGAACATCACGGTTTCAGCTCGGCCATGATAACGGGAATAGTGACTTCGAACGAAAGAGCCGCGAGGCTGTTCAAAGACGATAAGTGAGTTTCGGCGGCAGACAGGGGAAAAGGCGGCAGGAGCCTGAGGTTATATTCCCCCGGGGATGACGATGCCGCGGGCCCCGCAGAAGGCGCGCATGTCGGCAGGCATGGGGGCGGAGAACACGCGATCGATTCCCGCCTTTCTCATATCTATTTCGGAGCAATGCAGGGCCTGGCGGGGCAGAAGGAGTTTCTCGGCGAGTGCCGGGGTCCAGCCGTCGTCCAGGAAATCCAGAAAGCAGCGCTCGTCGGGTCCGTAGATCTTGTCCCCGACAATGCATTTCCCGAGCCATTGAGCGTGGGCCCTTATCTGGTGCTTGCGGCCGGTCCCGGTAACCACGCGGACCAGCGTGAAGCCGCCGCCATGGGAAAGCGGAGTGAAGTGCGTGACGGCGGCCTTGCCGTCGGAGCGTACGGCTGATTTCGCAAGGACCCGGCTCTTCTCGTCGTCGCCAAGAGGCTGATCGACCGTCACCGGCTCCGAAAACTCGCCTGTCATGATGGCGAGGTAAGCCTTGCCCACCCGGCGCAGCCGCATTGCCTTTTGCAGGCGTGCGGCCATAGCGGAAGTTTTCGCGAACACCACCACGCCGCTCGTCTCGCGGTCCAGGCGGAAGGCCAGATGCGCCATGGCAAGGCCCGAGTGCTCGCGCACCGCGCCCACGAGGCTGGACCGCGGGCCCGCCTTGGACGGGTGGCATACGACGTCCCCTGGTTTGTTGATGACTATAACATGCTCCGAGTCATGGATCACCCAGTTTTTGAGTTCGTCCGGCGCGATCATGCGCACATGAGACAGCTGCAGCCGGCGGGGCCAGGGGCAGGCCAGCCTGGGATTGAAATCGGGATCGTTGTATTTACCCATGTGTTTTTTTGCTGAGAAACGCCGTCCTTCCTTCGCCTGAAAGTAGTAAAATAATTCCACTATCGATATAATAACAATTCTTGTCGAGGCACGGGCCCCGCACTTTGGACCTTTTTAGGAAAAAGTACGGGGCGGGCATAGTTCAGCAATTTAGCGGGGTTGCGGGAGAGGCGGCTATATGAATGAAGAAAGTCCTTCTTTTAGGCAAAGTATGGATGGGGGCGCCGGTGAGGACACGGCGCGGCCAACTGTAATTACGGTTGCTTGCGTTATAGGGGTTGTCGGGGCGGTACTGAGCGTGCCGATTATGTTTTCAGATGTAGCCCGTGCGATAGGGGCCTGGTATGCGCCGTATACGGCTTGTTCCGTCATTGCGTCTATGGTAAGTGTTATCGGCCTGTGGAAAATGCGGCGCTGGTCGGTTTACTTATACGCCGGAATCGCGGTAACGAACCAATTGGTAACGTTGTCCATGGGAGTTTGGCATTTCCTCGACCTGCTGGTCCCCGCTGTATTTGCCGCCATAGCCTGCTCCCAAATCCGCAAAATGAACTGAGCGTGTGTGCGGGCATTAATGGCGGAGGCTTTTTTGAAAGTTTTTTTGACAGGAGAAAAATATGCTAAAAATAACGGCTTTTAACGGGAGCGCGCGCAAGGACGGGAATACAGCCATACTTCTGAATACGGCTTTGGCGGAACTGAAAGTACGGGGTTTTGAAACGGAACTAATCCAACTGTCCGGCAAACCGCTGCGCGGCTGCAACGCCTGCATGGAATGTTTTAAGACCAAGGATAAAAAATGCGTTCTGCCTGACGACGGACTGAACGGTTATGTGGAGAAGATGTGCGCCTCAGCCGGCATCCTTATAGGTTCTCCTACCTATTTTGCGGATGTGAGCAGCGATACCAAGGCGCTTATTGAGCGGGCGGGTTATGTCAGCATGGCCAACGGCGGGCTGTTCAGGCGCAAAGCGGGCGCCGCGGTGGTGGCGGTCAGGCGCGGCGGGGCCATGCACGCTTTCGACACCATAAACCATTTCTTTACCATAGCCCAGATGATAATCCCCGGTTCCAATTACTGGAACGTGGGAGTGGGGCGGGCCATCGGCGAAGTGGAGAACGACAAGGAAGGTATGACGACCATGAAGGTGCTGGGCGAGAATATGGCCTGGCTGCTTTCCAAACTGCACGGACTGCCGTAACGAAAAAGGCGGTACCGGGTCAAAAAAGGGGATAGTTTTTAAAATTCAGTATTGTTAAGGGCCGGGGGGCGTTGGTCGTTTTTTTTGTCAAAGTTTAAGGGGAGGTCATTTATGGGAAAAAAAGGCGTGGTAATTCCGGTTATTTTAATACTGCTCGCGGCCATCTGTTGGTGGGCGGTTATTTCCAAGGAACGCGCTCTCGCGCGATCGCAGGAAAAGACACATGTGCTGGTGGCCGGATCTGACCTGCCGGCCGATACCGTCCTGAAAGAAGACTTGGTGGAAGTGATGGCGATACCGAGAGTGTACATGCAGCAGGATGCCTACGAGGTAAGGAGTATGACGGATATAAATCTGGTGACCGGCCTCGTTTCAGCCGTAAGGATACCCAAAGGCAACCAGATCACACGGTCGTGTCTGGTCAGCCTGAGCCCGAAGGCGGGGACGGGCGTAAAAGTCCCGCCCGCGCAGCAGCATTACCTCGAAGGCCTGAAATATCTACAGAATGCCGATTATAAAAAGGCGCGCGAGGAATTGACCATCGCCAAAAAGCTCGATCCGTCCAATGCCGACGCCGAAGCGGGCCTGAAACGCATAAACCAGATACTCGCCGGCAGCAAGTAGGGGAGAGGGTGCCAGTGGAAAAGGCGGCAACTGCCGCCTTGTAGCCGGGAGTGATCGGGCGGGGGAGGGGCTATGGGTATTTTCGGAAATTTGTTTTGTGGGGACAAAAGCGCTGAAGCGGCGGCCTTCAGTATGCGGGTTGGCGAGGACATCTTTAAGGATTCAGGGCGCGGCACTATTATTTCCGGTATGATCGAGACAGGCACGGTAACTACCGGGGACAAGGTTTTTTTTATTTCCACAGCCGGGAAAAAGAAATCCTGCAGTGCGGAAGTGCTGATTGAGGGGGCAAAAACCACGGCGGGGGTCAAAGCCTCGGTCGGTACTTGTATAGCCTTGCTGCTGCACGGAGTGAAAGAGGACGAGGTGGCGGCAGGAATGCTGATCTCCGGCAGTCCGCTATAAAATTGGGGACATAATGCTAACTAAAAAGTGAGGTTCTGAACCGCCGGGGAGATACGGCGGTTTTGTTTTGGTAGAATAAAGTGCGGTAAGACTTTGACGCGGATTTACAGGGGAGGATTTCATATGGCGGACAATGAAGTGGTTTTAAAGTCAGGGCTGAAATATGTGGACCTGGAAGTGGGGGATGGAGCCGTGGCCGTCAGCGGCAAAGATGTTACTGTTCATTATACCGGCACGTTCCCTGACGGCAAAAAATTCGACAGTTCCCTGGACCGCGGTAAACCTTTTACCTTCAAGCTGGGAGAGGGCCGCGTTATAAAGGGCTGGGACGAGGGGGTTTCCGGCATGCGTATAGGCGGCAAACGCAGGCTTTTTATCCCTTCGGCGCTCGGTTACGGGAAAAGGGGCGCGGGCAGCGTAATTCCACCTGACGCGGAACTGCATTTTGAGGTGGAGCTTCTCGGCGTGGAGTGAGCAAAGATAGCGGGGAACTCTGTGGCCGGCTTTTGCGGACGGCTGTGATTGTCTGATCGCTATCCTGAACCCTTCAGTTGAAGGCTTTCCGGCGCAGAGCGCCGGCGCGCTGCGCCCCGCCCTTTTGCTTCGGCAACTGGCGCCGAATGTCAAAGTTTAGCCAGTCAAGCTAAGCTAGGTGCAAAAGAGCGGGGCAGTGCGCTTGATTTGCGACCCGCAAAGAGGGGAATCCTGCGGTATTTCTGTTCCCTGTGTTTCTCAATGACCGTCTGATGGACACCGTGCTTGGGTAGCCGACCCCTTCCCAACTGCTTAAGGGACACCGCATGGCGGTTTCCCCTCCTACGCAAGTATTGGCCGTCTGATGGACACCGTCCCTGATACGGCACCTACGCAAGTATTGGAAACTATCTTGAACTGCAGAATTCTGGCTATGTTCCCCACATTTCATAAATACCGGAGGGAAATAGAGCTTTTAGCGGCCTTCGCGGCTGCGCTGGCCTTTATTCTCTGGTATGGGGTCAAAGAGTGGAACCCCCGCGCTTTCAAGGTCCGGAACGCGCCGGCAGCCGTTACCGGCTTTCGCTCCCATACGGATTCCATCCGCCTGCTTAAAGAGATATACCTTTTAAATGTGCTCAAGCTTCCCGACCAATGGTATTTCGCAAAAACTTCCGCTTCGGGCGGTCTCAAGGAGCATTTTGCGGCTACTGCCGCCCTCATGCGCGAAAAAAACCCCGCCGCGCCTGATGCCGCGAAGCTTATCTCGAGCTATTATAACGGCGGCAAGCCTTTCATGGACCCGGTCTGGTTCAACCATCCGATAATCGGCGGAGATGGCGTCGGGGCGGGGGAAATAACTGTTGTTTCTGTGTCAGCCGGGCTTACCGTAAGAGTGGACATGGAAGACATCCATGCTATTGAAAAACACAACGGCTCTTTTACAGCCGACCAGTCGGACGCGCTTAAACGCATTTTAGGCGAATTTTCCGCAGACGCGAAAGCGAAGCCGGGTACGCCGGCTTCACGCCTTCAGAATAAAACCAGGCGGCAAAAATAGGGACGCCGGTTTTTGGGAAACGGTTCCTGCAGTCGCCTTTTTATTATGCTGTAATAGGATGGATCATGCCGGAGATGACAATTGGCGTAATAATATTCTGCTCTTTCTTCGCTTTAGCTTTTTCCGGAGCGTTGATGTGGATTCTGGAAAGAAAGGCGAGGGCCTCACGCCGGCAAATCATGCCTTTCTCGCACTCTTTTCTGGCGGGGTGCGTCACTTTCAGCGTTGTCTATATTTTAAACCGGCTGATCTTTCCGGGCTGGCCGAAAGCGACTGCCGTTTTTAACCTGGCAATGCTTGCCGCCATATTTACTTTCCGGGGTGTAAGAAAAAAGCTTCTCAGGCAATACCGCCGCCGGCGGCCGAAAACCGGAAAAAAGCACCACCGGCATTCCGAAGCCGCGGCTTTGGAACATATGCTGGCTAAGGACCCGCTTAACGCTTTCTGTCTTGAAAAGCTGAGCGAGATTTACGAGGAAATGGGGGAATACGGCAAGGCGCTGGAGGCGGCGCGTGAAGCCGTCAAACTGGATCCGTCGATGAAAAACAAATGGCGGGTTGAAGACTTAGAAAAAGAAATTCCCGGAAAAAAGCGGCATAAAGACGGCTGGAAGCTTTTCTAAAAAGATAATCCCCGCCGCCCGGCGCCGTTTACTTGGGAGTTCTTTACAATAAGGTAACGTCGGACTTATGGTTTTGGGTGGGGGCCGCGTAGTAGCACAGTCGGGGGCCTGGTCGGGAGCGGGCCAAGCATGGGATCGCCCTTACGCCACGTAGGAAACCCAATACCTGTGTAAGTGCCGTATCAGAGCCTATGGCTTTAAGACGGCCTCCCGTGGTTTCCCTCCAACCGACTGGTTGGAGCCTCCCATCCGCTATGTGGCTCCAGAGCAACCCCATGCCTGGCCCTTATTAAGGAAATTATTTGGGTATAAGGTAAATTACCCTTCCGGAAAACCCCCGCGAACAAACCCCGGCGCCCCCCCTTCGTTTTTCACGTTTATCTGGCCTTTTCACCGGCTTTTATAACGGGCAAAGCGGGTTATTTTGGTTTGGGGATGGCAAGGTCGCCTACGAGTTGCGCCAGACATTCGGGAAGTATTTTCAGCAGTATATGGAGAAGCGCGATTTCAGGATTGATGATGATCATTTGCCCTGAGCCTTTGCATTTTTTAAGAATGCGGCCCGCGGCGATGTCGGGGGATAAAAGACTTTTTCTGCCCGATGCGGATTTAAGCCACTCAGGCGATGTTTCGTGTTCATGGGCATATTGAGGCGTATCGATATCGGCGGGGCACGCCACATATACGGCGATTTTCTTCGGCAATAATTCCCTGCGCATACATTCAGCGAACCTGATAATTCCCGCCTTTGCGGCGCAATACGGAGCATATCCGGCGCCGCCGATAATACCGAATGCGGATGAGATCATGAGTATCCGGCTCTGTTGTTTGAGAAGAGGGAGAAAGATGCGCGTGCACAGCATGGTTCCGATCAGATCTATTTCAATATCTTCTTTCAGCGTTTCCATGTTTTGATAATCCGCAAGAAGACCGACGTGTACTACGCCCGCGTCTAAAATTAAAAAATCCAGATTCCCGCAGAGCGTCGTGACCTGGGCTGCGACAGATTGCAGGTCGGCTTTTGAGGTAACATCCGCCCGGAACCAAACTGCCTCATAACCTTTTGACTGCAGCTTTTGTACGGCGTGTCGCAGTTTTTCTTCGGTGCGCGCGACGAGAATAGGCGTGTATCCCCGACTTGCGAGCTGCTCCGCAAAACTAAACCCTAATCCGGACGAGCCGCCGGTGATAAGCGCGTATTTTTTTGTGTTCACGGAATGCTCCTGGTATAACAGCGGCGTTTTTTATCGATGATATGATCAAAGTATTGCCATTGTTCATGTATTTTAGTGTTTGTTTCAAGTTCGGGCGCCGCGTCAAGAGTGGTCACGCCATGTTTAAGGTATGCCAGTTGGGCTTCTCTCATAATAATAGCGTTGACCCCTTTCCCCTGCAGATCTTTCCGCACGGTAATGAGATACAGATCAACGGTATCGTTTTTTTTGAGCGCGCGAAGTATATGGATAAAACCAAAAGGAAGGAGTTTGCCCTGCGCGCGCTGCAGCGCTTTTGAAAGCGACGGCATGGTAATGCCGACCGCGGCAAGTTTGTTGTCTTTGTCAACCACCAACTGGATAAATGCGGGGTTTACGAACGAGAAATATTGTTTGATGTACACATCAACCTGCTTATCGGTCAGCGGGACAAAACCGAAAAGATCTTTATAACCGTCATTTAAGAGCTTGAAAACCTCTTTTGCGTACGGCATAAGATCTTTCGCTTTTTTTAAGTGTATAACGTGAAGCTTGAGTCTGCGTTCCGCAAAATTCGCGATGCGTATGATCTTTGGATGCATTTCTTTCGGCAGCGTTATTTTAAAATCTATCCAGTCCACTTCTTTGGCGTACCCGAGTTTTTCAATATGTTCCGGATAATAGGGGAAGTTGTAGATCGTGGGCAGCGTGCCGAGCCGGTCAAAGCCCTCTATAAGAAGACCTTCCCTGTCAAAATCAGTGAAGCCCATGGGGCCCTGCACGCCCTTCATTCCGTGTTCTTTTGACCAGTTTTCAACGGCCTGGAACAACGCGGCGGATACCCGGGTGTCGTCTATGAAGTCAACCCAGCCAAAACGCGCGTACGCGTTTTTCCAGATCTCGATATAGCGGTTATTGATTATTCCCGCGATCCTGCCGACAATTTTGTCGCCGTCATAAGCTAGAAAATAAACGGCTTTGCAAAATTCGAACGCGGGGTTTTTTTGGGGGTCAAGGGTGGCAAGCTCATCGAAGAACAAAGCCGGCACCCAGCAGGGATTGTTTTTGTAGAGGGTTCCTGGAAATAAAATAAATTTTTTCAGATCTTTTTTTGTTTTTACTTCTTGTATGCGGATCGCCATAAATTGTCTCCGACCGAAGACGAGGTTAAAAATATATTATCACATTTTTCGGATTGTCCCAAATTCAGCTGGCAGGCATATTGAGCATCTGCGGTTCCAAACTGCTTAAGGAACACCGCATGGCGGTTTCCGCCCTTTCAGGGATTATCGGCAACTTAAGGCTGAAGATAAGGGAACACTGCCCGCGCGGTAAAAAATATATATAATTGTCCGTATACCTGCAAAGCAAACAAAGATGTTTTTGGACAATATTGTGCGCCGAGAACGGCGCTGTCTTTGTTTCCCAGCCGGAAGCCGGCGGGGGATCCGGATCGCGCGGGGATGGGCTGTATAGTCGGAATAAAACAGACGAGGAGAAGCATCTTATGAATATCCTGGTGGCTGACGATGATCCCAGCATAGTGGAGCTGCTGTTAGATCATCTGAGAGATCTGGGATACAATGTAACCGGCGTTTATGACGGGCAAGCGCTCATGGACGAGGCCATAAAAAACACCCCCGACCTTATAATCTCCGATATAGATATGCCCGGAATGAGCGGGGAGGTGGCGCAGTCAATGATCGAGCTGTATCCTCCTTTGCAGAAAATACCCTTTATAGTCATCACCGGCACCACTAAAGCAAGGATCCCCGCTCTTGGCCTGTCCCAGAATACGGTCATTCTCACGAAGCCGGTTGATTTCAACGACTTGGATGCCATCGTGTCCGATATCGCTTCCAAGATAAAGAAATTGTAAGGCTCTTAACCCGCTTGGGGCAGGTATCGCAATTTTCGGGTTAAATTAATTTTGACAGTTTTTCGGAAAGTTCAAGCAGGCGTGAACGAAAGCGCGGCTGTTTGCGCTCGATCAGGGGCAGAAGGGTTTTCCTGAGCCAGTTGCGGGTGTGCTTTTCGTCTTCATTCGTCTTGTCTTTTCTGAATGGCAGGCGGTTCAGCCGCGCGTACTCCATTATTTCCTTCCTGTTTACCGCGAGCATCGGTCTTATTACAAAAACGCTTTTGCGGCCCTTCGCGCTCATTTTTCTTTTTATGGGTATGCCCAGAAGCCCTTTCGGCTCCGTGCCCCGCATCAGGTTCAGCATAACGGTTTCGGCGTGGTCGTCCGAGTGATGGGCTGTGGCCACCATGGAACACTTCTTTTTCAAGGCTGTTTTCAGCAGAAAACCGTAGCGGGCCTCCCGGGCTGCGTGCTCGGCGCTCCGTTTTGTTTTTTTCGCGAGCCCGGGCACGTCTATTTTGGCCGTTACTGTTTCAAGACCGTAGCTTAACCCCAGTTTTTTTACGAAATTCTCGTCGACATCAGCCGCCCTGCCGCGCAGGCAGTGGTTCAGATGCGCTACGCAAAGCCGTATCCCCCCGCGGCGGGCGTGTTTGGCAAAAAAATCAAGCATAACCACGGAATCCGGCCCGCCCGAAACGGCAAGCAGAATTGAATCCCCTTTTTTGAAGAGGCCGTAACGCCGTGAAAGGGAGTTTATCTTGTCCCAAAGCCTGAGTGTGGCCGTTTTCGTCGTGTGCATAGGGAAATTATACTTAAATTTCAGTGGACGGTGGAGCACGCGGGGAAGTGTTTTTTTTGTCCCGCCTCTGCGGCGCGAAAATATATAAAATGTATATGACTTATGCTTAAACTCAATTTCCACGCTATAACCAAAAACCTGTTCAATAAATCCGCCGAGGTCATAGGCGGGGAATTTACCGAGCTTGAAAAAAAATATAAAGGGCTTTCTTCGCTTGATCAGGAAAAGCTTTTGGCTGAGTTCGGCTCTTCCGCGGTCGGCTTGTCCGGTCCAGTAGCGCATGCGGCGCTTGAAAAATACGGCCCCAACGAGCTGAGCCAGACTCCCAAAAAAACTTTTATCCGAGATATTTACGACCGCCTTAAAAATCCGCTTGTAATCCAGCTGCTTGTTATCTGCTCCGTCTCTCTCTTTATGGGCGATATCCGTTCCGCCGTGGTGGTGGGGGGGATGATCGTGCTGAGCGTCGCGCTTTCCTATTTCCAGGAATCCCGCTCCGGTAAAGCCATGGAGGACTTGCGCGCCATAATAGAAACCACCTGCACCGCTCTCAGGGACGGCAAAGAAGCCGAAGTCCCGCTTGACGACCTTGTCCCCGGCGATGTGGTGGTCCTTCAGGTGGGTTCCATCATCCCGGCTGATTTAATTCTTTTTTCCGCCCGGGATTTTTACCTGAATCAGTCGGCCTTGACGGGCGAATCCATGCCGGTTGAAAAAACGGCCTCGGTTTCAGTCGCCGCCGGCAAAGCCGTTTTTGAGCTTGAAAACATGTGCTTCCAGGGCGCCAATGTGGTGAGCGGCTACGCGCGCGGGCTTGTGATAGCCACCGGAGGGGCCACTTACCTGGGTAAGATGGCGAAACAACTCACCGCCGCTCACGGCGAGACCGGCTTTGACAAGGGCGTGAACGGATTTACCTGGCTGATGATACGCTTGATGCTTGTGATGGTGAGCGCGGTGTTTCTGATCGTGGGTTTCACCAAGGGCGACTGGATTTCGGCTTTGCTGTTCGGCCTTGCAGTGGCCGTGGGCCTGACGCCTGAAATGCTGCCCATGATAATAACCGTGAACCTTTCCAAGGGCGCCTTGGCCATGAGCCGCAAGAAAGTTATTATAAAAAAGCTTTCCGCCATACAGAATTTCGGCGCCATGGACGTTTTATGCACCGATAAGACCGGCACCCTGACGCAGGACCGCATCATACTTGAAAAATATGTGGATGTGACCGGGCGCAAAGACGAGGAAACGCTGCGCTACGCCTACATGAACAGCTTTTACCAGACGGGCCTGAAAAATCTGCTTGACCGGGCCGTACTCGCGCACAGCGATCTGGATGTTGAGCGGGCCTGTAAAAAAGTGGATGAAATACCCTTTGATTTCAGCCGCAAACGGATGTCGGTGGTGGTGGAATACGAAGGCAAGCATGTTTTAATAACCAAGGGAGCGGTGGATGACGTTTACAAGTCCTGCTCCCGCTACCAGGTTGACGACGAGGTTTTTGAGCTGGAGGAGATGATCTCAAGCGACCTGATGGAGGACTACGCCTCTCTCAGCTCGCAGGGCTACAGGGTGCTTGCTATCGCCTACAGGGAATTTGAAACTTCAAAAACCGTTTTTTCCACGGCCGACGAGACGGGGCTTATCCTGCTTGGCTACATAGCTTTTCTTGATCCTCCGAAGGAAACTTCAAGCGCGGCTTTGAAGGCCCTCTCGGAGCTTGGCGTGGCGGTTAAAGTACTCACCGGCGACAACGAACTGGTGACCAGGAAAGTCTGCGCGGATGTGGGGCTTTCCACGGAGAAGCTTTTTACCGGGGCCCAGCTTGCCGCTTTTACGCCGGAGGAGTTCGACCGCTCCGCTTCGTCCGGAGAGGTCTTTGTGCGGCTCACCCCCTCGCAGAAAGAGGAGATAATTTCCTCGCTCAGGCGCCAGGGCCGGGTGGTGGGGTTTATGGGCGACGGCATAAACGACGCGCCCGCCATGAAAGCGGCCGATGTGGGGATTTCGGTGGACACGGCGGTGGATATAGCCAAGGAATCCGCCGACATAATCCTGCTTGAAAAAAGTCTTTTGGTCCTGGAACAGGGAGTTCTTGAATGCCGCAAGGTGTTCGGAAATATCACAAAGTATATCAAGATGGGCGCCAGCTCGAATTTCGGCAATATGTTCAGCGTTATAGGCGCCAGCTATTTCCTGCCGTTCCTGCCCATGGCGCCCGCCCAGGTGCTGTTAAATAATTTACTCTATGATTTTTCGCAGGCGGGCATCCCCACCGACAGCGTGGACCCGGAGTACCTTAAAGCGCCCAGAAAATGGAACATCTCGAACATCCGCAAATTCATGTTCTTTATAGGGCCGATAAGTTCCATTTTTGACTATCTTACTTTCTTTCTCATGCTGTACTTCTATAACTGCGCCGCTTTTTCAGCCGCCGGCACCGCGCTTGGAACAAAAGTTTATCTTGAAAAATTATTCCACACCGGCTGGTTCGTGGAGTCGCTGCTGACGCAGACGCTGATAGTGCATGTTATAAGGACCAGGCGGCTGCCGTTCATACAATCCAGGGCGAGCCTTGCCATGACCGTCGCCACGCTTTCCGTGGTGGCTGTGGGTATTTACCTGCCTCATTCGCGTTTTGCCGATTACCTCGGTTTTGTCGCTCTGCCGGCAAGCTACTGGGCGTGGCTTGCGCTTTTCCTTTTAAGCTATACTGTTATCACGCATTCGGTTAAAACCTGGTTCTATTCAAAGTTTGGAGACGACTGAGAAATACCCAGGAAGTCAGGAGTCAGAATTCAGTAGTCAGAATGAGGGCGTCAGCGATGGAAATTGAGAGTCGGAATCAAGCTGTTAGCTGCCTATTTGCGGGCCATTCTGAATTCTGTTCACTTAAGAGTAACGAGGATTTATGAAAAGCATTTTAACTGCCATAGAAGAAGGGCGGCTTATAGAGCTTCCGGAAAAAGAGAAAGAAAAAGCCCTCAGGTATCTTTGTTCGATCCTTGAGGCGGTGCCGGATCTGGCGCACAACGGGGACCTATACGAAACAATGCTCAAACGGGAGGCGCAGGGCATAACGGCTCTCGGGTTTACCGTGGCCTGTCCCCACATACGGGCCTCCGGCGAAGGCGAAATGATGTGCGCCATCGGCTGGTCGGCCGAGGGGCTTGATTACGGCGCGGCCGACGGCCAGAAAATTCGGCTGGTAATAATGTATTACATCCCGGATAACCAGAAAAACACCTACCTTAAAGAAATCTCGCTGCTGGTGCAGGCTCTGCGGAAAATGGACGGCATCCCCGGGCTTGCCGCCTGCGCCGATATCAACGCCGTGCGCAACACGCTGCTGGATTTTTTAACCGGCGCCGCGGATCTGAGTTTTTCCCAGTCGCGGGTGAAGATGATAAAACTGGGCGTTAAGTCGGCTGAAGAGGCGCAATGTCCCTCCATTGAGCCGGCGCTCGCCGTGGCGGCGGTTTCGGTGCTGCTTGACTCCGGGGGCAGGCTTACCGTCCTCTCACAGGACCAGAAACTGGTGGAACTGCTTGAGGGGGGGAAAGACCTGGCCGAAAAAATAATAAAAGAATCCCCTTTTGAGTTCGCCGGCTATAAGCTTATTTTCAGGTCCGCCTCGATTTTTAAGCCTGACAGGGTTTTGCGCGAATATCTGGCGCTTAAGCTCCCTTAAAGGACAGTCATGGAAAGCCGAGAAATACGAAAGAAATTCCTTAACTATTTTAAGAAGCAGGGACACCCCGTTATCAAGTCAAGCCCCCTTATTCCCGAGGGCGACCCCACGCTTTTGTTCACCTCGGCCGGCATGGTGCAGTTCAAGCCGTATTACATGGGTCTTAAAACCGATCTTAAGCGCGCGGCTTCCTGCCAGAAAAGTTTCCGCACCACCGACATAGACAATGTGGGCCGCACCATACGCCACCTGACATTTTTTGAAATGCTGGGCAATTTCTCTTTCGGGGATTATTTCAAGGCCGACTCCATCAAATGGGGCTGGGATTTTTTGATCAAAGAGATGGGCCTGCCCGAAGACAGGTTCTACATTTCAGTCTACGGCGGCGGGGTGGCGCCTAGAGACGAGGAAGCCCGCAAGATCTGGGAGTCGGTGCTCCCGGCCCGCCTTCATTCCCATATTATCGAGCTTGGCGACGGCGATAATTTCTGGAGCATGGGCGAGACCGGCCCCTCCGGGCCCTGCTCTGAAATTTACTGGGACCGGGGGGATAAATTCTCCCACCGCGACTGCCTGGGCGCGGGCTGCTCCTGCGACCGGTATATAGAAATATGGAACCATGTCTTCACCCAGTTCGACAAGCAGGCCGACGGCTCTTTTGCGCCGCTGCCCCGCAAAAATATTGATACCGGCATGGGTCTTGAGCGCCTTACTTTTGTGGTCGAGGGCAAACCCTCGCCTTTTGACACCACGCTTTTCTACCCCGTGATCTCGTCAGCAGTAAAAATACTTAAGGCCGATTACAGCGGCGACTCCGAGTCCGCTTCCGCTTTCCGCATCATCAGCGACCATTTGCGCGCCTCCGTATTCCTGATAGCCGAAGGCGTTATAGCGTCGAACGAAGGCCGCGGCTATGTTCTGCGGCGCCTGATAAGGCGCGCGGCCCGCTATGGGCGCATCATGGGCGCGGCGGAGCCGTTCCTTTATAAACTGGTCCCTTCGGTATTTGAAATTTTCAGGGATGTCTATCCTGAAATAGTTTCCGCCGAGCGGCATATAGTTGAAGCGCTTAAATTTGAGGAAGAAGGCTTTATTGAAACGCTTGAAACCGGAGAAGTATTTCTTAAAGAGCTGATGAATAAATATCCGAACGGCATACCCGGCGGCGAAACTTTCAGCCTTTACGAAACTTACGGTTTTCCGTTCGAATTAACCCGCGAACTCGCCTTAAAAAACAATATCCCGGTGGACGAAAAGGGTTTTAACGAGGCACGCAAGGCCGCTCAGAACGTGGCCAAGGCGGGCTGGAAGGATTCGGGCGAGAAAAGTTCGTTTATTTTTCAGAAGGCAGAGGAGCGCTTTCCTTCCACTACATTTGCGGGCTATGAGGAAACTGAAACCCCGGCCGTGGTGCTTGGCCTTGTTAACCAGGCGGGAAATATCACCGAGTCTTTGTTGAAAGGCTCTGAGGGCTACGTGGTGCTTGATAAAACCCCCTTTTACGCCGAATCGGGCGGCCAGGTGGGGGACACCGGGCTGATAGCGGCGGGCGGTTTGGAAGCCGCCGAGGTGGTTGACACACAAAAACCCATAGGGAAAGTTTTTTTTCATAAAGTGAAGGTGCTGGAACTGTTGAAAACCGGCATGACCGTAACCGCCGTGGTTTCAAAAGCCCGCCGCCGCATAGCTTCAAACCACACCGCCGTGCATGTGATAAACGCGGCTTTAAAACAGGTTATGGGTCCCGGTACGCGCCAGGCCGGGTCGCTGGTTACCGCTGATAAATTCCGTTTTGACTATACGGTCGCCAAAACGCCCACCAAAGAAGAGCTTGCCAAGGTTGAAGAAATAGCCAACGCCGCGGTGGCCGAAAATTACCGGGTGTTTAAAATGGAGCGCCCGCTGAAAGACGCCGAGTTTTTCGGAGCGGTAACCCTTTTAGGCGAAAAGTACATGGATCCCGCCCGTTTCGTGCTTGTGAACAAAGGCGGCTGGGATGACGCCAAAAACCGCTACAGCTTGGAACTGTGCGGCGGCACGCATATAGACGCCCTAGGCGAACTTGTAATAATCAAGATACTCAAGGATTCCTCGGTTTCCCGGGGAGTCAGGCGTATAGAGGGGGTGGCGGGACCGGCGGCGCTTGAGCACCTGGCAAAACTCGCTTCCGTGACCGAGGCGCTTTCAGCCCGTTTCGCCGTTCCGCCGGAAGAGCTGGAAGCAAGGATTTCGCAACTGATGGAAAACCTTAAAAAAAGCCAGACCGTAAAACTAAAAGCCGCGGCCGCGCAGGGCGAAGGCGCCGAAGAGGAATTGGATCTGAACGGTTCGGCCAAGCTTGTAATAGTTGAAGCCGCGGGCTCACAGATACCGGCCCTGCGCCATCTCTCCGACCAGCTTACGCTTAAGCGCAGCAACGCGCTGCTTTTTTTATTCTCGCTGACGGAAGGAAAAATGTCTTTTGTTGTGTCGGCCTCGGCTGATCTGAAGAATGACAAGTTAAACGCCTCCAGCGTGGCCAAAGAAGTGTCTGTTCTGCTTAAGGGTTCTGGCGGCGGAAGAAAAGACTTCGCCCAGGGCGGCGGCTCCGCCCCGGATAATTTAAGTTTTTTTAAAACTCAGTTGCTTGAAATAGTAAAAAAGCATTTGTGAAGCAGGCGTAGAGAGTCTAAGCGTCTGAGAGTCTGAGTGTCGCGTAATTCAATAAGCCCGCGCGATTACCTTCGTTAGGCCGTCTGATGGGCATAGCCCTTTATACGGCACAGCCATAGGCTAGTGAGCGCGGGTACCCTTTAAAAAGGGTTCAGTGAGCGAGCCGCCAAAGGCGGCAGAGCGAACGACGAAGGGGAACTTAGTTCCCCTCGTAGAGCACCGGCCGTTACCGATTAAAGGCCGGCGGCCAATCCGTCCCGCGCGCTGTGCAGTGCGGCGCGGGATGCGAGTGATAAGCCCGCGCGAATACCTTCGTAAGTGAGCGCGGGTACCCCTTAGAAGGGGTTCAGCGAGCGTCCGCCAAAGGCGGAAAGCAAGCGACGAAGGGGAACTTAGTTCCCCTCGTGGAGCACCGGGCGCCACCTTATAAAGCCCGGCGGTTAATCCGTCCCGCGCGCTGTGCAGTGCGGCGCGGGATGCGACAGATGCGCCCGTGGTGAAATGGATATCACAGGAGCCTCCGAAGCTTCTAGTGCAGGTTCGATTCCTGCCGGGCGCACCAATAATTTCAGTGGTTAGGGATTAGCGGCTAGGGGTTTAGGGAAGGAGTTTCTTATTTCTGCAAATACAACCTCTGCCCTAACCCCTATTCGCTAGTCGCTATCCCCTGCCGTTTCCTATGAACTTTGAAGAAGAAATCACCCTCCTTATAAAATCCCGCTATCCGCTGGTGCTTGTTGATACCATGGACGAGGATTATATCCTCAAAGCGCTTTACTCCATATCTGAAAATATTTCTTTTGGTTTCTACAGCTGGAGCCTTACCAAGGGGTTGCGCGCGGGAAAGAACGAAAACTCTTTTTATCAGTCAGGCGAGCCGGTAACCATGCTGAAGCTCGCCGGCGATATCATTAAAGAAGGCGGCAGAGCTGTTTTCGCGCTGAGCGATCTGCATAAATTCCTTGAAGACGCGGTCGTTTCCAGGCTGTTCAAGGATCTTTTATCGGCTATAAAAGACACGCCCACAACGCTCGTTCTGCTCGGTTCCGGGCAAAAGATCCCGCCGGATATCTCCTCGTTTGCGGCGCGCATCTCCGGCGGATATCCGGATGAGCGCGAGATCATGGCCGAGATAAACCGTACGGTGGCCGACTTTAAAACTTCCGTTGTGCGCGTTTCGGTGGATCTCTCCGCGGAGGATCTAATGCGCATGGTGAGGGGGCTTAAAGGGCTGTCTCTGCAGCAGATAAGAAATATTCTCAACGTCTGCATCACGAAAGACAATATCCTTAACGCCGCGGACCTGGCCGAAATAGACAGGTTCAAAAAAGAGGCCTTTGACCGTGACGGGATACTTGAATATTTCGGCTCCGAGCCGGATTCCGCCATGGCCGGCTATGCGAATTTAAAGCGCTGGCTGAATGAGAGAAAAAGATCGTTCCTTCCCGGAGCGCCCGCTAATTTGCCTCCGCCGAAAGGCGTACTGCTGCTGGGCGTGCAGGGCTGCGGCAAGAGCCTGGCGGCCAAGGTGGCGGCGGGCGAGCTGGGCCTTCCTTTATACCGCCTTGACCTGAACCGGCTTTATTCAAAGTATATAGGCGAAACCGAGGAAAATCTGCGCAAGGCCCTTAAAACGGTGGAAAGCCTGTCGCCTGTATGCCTTTGGATAGATGAAATAGAAAAAATATTCGCCTCCTCCTCAGGGGAAATAGACGGCGGGGTGTCAAAGCGCGTGCTTGGCGAGATGCTGACCTGGATGCAGGAGCGCAGCGATAGGTCTTTTATCGCCGCCACTTCAAACGATATAGACAATCTGCCTCCCGAGCTTTTGCGCAAAGGCCGCTTTGACGAGATATTTTTTGCCGATCTGCCCGATACTTTCGCCCGTCAGGAAATATTCCGCGTACACCTGGCCAAACGCGGGCTTCAGGCCGCCGCTTTTGACACGGGGCAGCTCGCCCTTGCCTCGGAAGGTTTCAGCGGGGCTGAAATAGAGCAGGCGGTCATTTCTGCCCTTTACAGCGCCTCCGGTTCCGGTAAAAACATCTCCACCGGAGGTATATTGGAACAGCTCCGGCTTACCCGCCCGCTTTCGGTGGTAAAATCGGAAAGCGTGAACGCCCTGCGCGACTGGGCAAAAGAAAGAGCCATGTTACCGGTGTGAATCAGTTGCCATAAGCCATGCGGCTGTTCCAGCCGCGCCATCTGCCGTATGCTTTAGGCCATATGCTTTTTATGAGTTTCTTTATAAGCTTATGGCGTATGGCTTAAAGCCTATGGCGGCCTTTCTGCCGATGGCTTATGGCGGGCGCGGCGCCTTTGCTTATGGCGAATTTTTTTATGAAAAAAATTCTTGTTACCGGCGCCACGGGTTATATCGGCGGCCGCCTTGTGCCGAGGCTGCTTGAAAAAGGATACAAGGTGCGTTGCCTGGCGCGCCACCCGGATCACCTTAAGGGAAGACCCTGGGCCGCGAAAACGGAAATAGTCCGCGGCGACGTTTACAAAAACGAAAATCTTTCCGCGGCGCTTGCCGGGGTGGAAGTCGCCTATTATCTTATCCATTCCATGGCCGATGTCGCCGATTTTGAGCGGCATGAGGAAGTTTCAGCCCGTAATTTTGCCGCGGCGGCCGCGTCCGCGGGCGTCAAAAGGGTCGTGTATCTCGGCGGGCTCGGCCTTGAGGGCCGGACCCTTTCAAAACACCTCGCTTCCAGGCAGCGCGTGGGCCGCATTTTAGCCGAAAGCGGGCTTAGCGTCACGGAGTTTCGCGCCGCCATAATAGTAGGTTCCGGCAGTATTTCCTTTGAAATTATCCGCTATCTGGTCGAGCGCCTGCCTTTCATCCCCTGTTTCCATCATCTCAAGCGTACCCGCTGCCAGCCGGTGGCCATAAGGGACGTGCTGTCCTACCTTATAAACTGCCTGGATAAGCCCGAAACCGCCGGCCGCAGGATAGAGATAGGCGGTTCCGGCATATATACTTATGTCGAACTGCTTGAGTTTTTCGCCGCGGCCAGAGGGCTCAAACGCTGGTTCCCTGATCTTGGCCGCCTGTCAGCCGTTGTTCCTTCGGCGGCCTTGAGCGCGGATATAATAGGTTTGCTCACCCCGGTACCGAAAATCTTCGCGAGGCCTCTGATGGAAAGTTCGGAATATGAAGTGGTATGCACAAATTCCGACGCCGCGTCGCTTTTCCCCGAGATAAAGCCGCTTGACTATCAGACCGCCGTAAAATACGCTTTAATGAGAATCTCCGAAAACGCCGTTGAAACCACCTGGGCTATGTCAGTAATACCCGAGCAGACCCAGCCGTACGCCTTCATAGACAGGGAAGGGCTGATAGCTGAAGAGCGGACCCTCGGCGTGAACGCTTCCGCGCTCAGGGTCTTTAAAACTTTCTGCGGCATAGGCGGAGGCCGGGGCTGGTTTTACCTCAACTGGCTTTGGACGCTTCGGGCGCTTATGGACAGGGCGGCGGGCGGCATAGGCATGAGGAGGGGCCGGCGTCACCCGGATATTATCGGGCAGGGGGAACCGCTTGATTTTTGGCGTGTGGAGCGCGTGATGGAAGGCCGGCTGATACTGCTGCGCGCGGAAATGAAGCTTCCCGGCAAGGGCTGGCTTGAATTTGAGGCTTTGCCCCGCGTGAGCGGCGACTCGGTTTTAAGGCAGACCGCCTATTTTGAGCCGCGCGGGTTTCTGGGTAACATCTACTGGTATGGGCTATACCCCGTACACAAGATAATTTTCGCCGGGCTCATAACGCAGATTAAAAAACGCGCCGAAAATTATAAATAAAGTGCCATATGCCGTAAGGACGCCGTGCCAGCCATAAGCTATAGGCCATATGCCTTAGGCTATATGCTTTTTAGGAGTTTCCTTACAAGTCTATAGCGTATGGCGGCTTTTGGCGCGGCTGGAACAGCCGCAATGAAAGGCGCTTTATTTATATAATTTAACTTATGCCCGGCCGGCTGTAGTTTATCTTACGGAGGTATCATGCGTAAAACACTTTTTATCTGCGCTTTGCAGGCTTTAGCGGCTCCCGCCTTCGCGTCGGACGCAAAAACCGACGCGGTAATGAACGCCCTTACCTCCGAGCTTGACAGGTCGTTCGGCGTTCTGAAAAACGCTGAAAAGACGCCGCTTTATTTTTTAGGCTATGAAGTGATAGACACGAAGCAGTACAGCGCGTCGTCTTTCATGGGCGCGACAGACAGCGAGAATGACAGCGAGCGCCGCCGCCTTGATATAGACGCCCGTTTCAACGATTTTAAGCTGGATAATACCCACCAGATAAAGGGAGATAATTCATTTAATTCCCAGACGAATTACACCCAGTTCGTGCCGGTGGAAAACGACGAGAACTCCATCCGCGCCCGCGTGTGGGAGCATACCGACGCCGCCTTCAAGCGCGCTTACGAGGCCTTTACAAAGGTTAAAATGAACAAGGCCATCACGGCAACCGAAGAGGATCCTTCTCCGGATTTCTCGCCCGCCAAGGCGGAAGTTTTTTATGAAACGGCCGAATTCCCCTCTTTTGACAAGGCCGCCTGGAAAGCCAGGCTCAACAAACTGACGGAGAAGTTCTCGCCGCACGCTTTTATCTACCAGGGCCAGGCCTGGCTCCGCATTACCTCCGACAACCGCTATATAGTCAATAGCGAGGGCACGCGCGTTAAGACCGGAAACACATATGTGAACATGGGCTACAGCATAACGTCACGCACAGATGACGGCATGGAACTTGAACGCGATATGCAGTATCACGCCGCAACGCCGGCCGAACTGCCCTCCGACGAGGTCGTTCTAAAGGATATTGAGCGTTCCATAACCGAGCTTAAGGCGCTTAAAAGCGCTCCATTGGTCGACCCGTTCAGCGGCCCGGCCATACTTAACGCAAGGCCCGCCGGCGTGTATTTCCACGAAATTATCGGCCACCGCCTTGAGGGCCACCGCCAGAAGCTGGAGGATTCGGGCCAGACCTTCGCCAAAAAACTCAACCAGAAGATCACCGCTGATTTTATCACCCTCTATGACGATCCTAATTTAAAGTCGTTTAACGGTACGGTGCTGCGCGGCCATTACACTTACGATGATGAAGGGGTGAAGGCCCAGCGGGTCAACCTGATAGAGAACGGAGTGCTTAAAGGATTTTTGATGAGCCGCTCGCCCATAAGGGATTTCGCCTCGTCCAACGGCCACGGCCGCAAGTCGGTCGGGTTTCAGGTCGTTTCGCGCATGGGCAATACCATGGTGGAGGCCTCAAAAACCGTGCCATACCCGAAACTCCGCGAAATGCTTATAGAGGAATGCAAAAAGCAGGGCAAACCCTTCGGCCTGGTGTTCAGCGATATTTCGGGGGGGTTCACCTTCACCGGCCGGGGCAGCGGGCAGTCTTTCAAGGTTTTGCCTCTTCTGGTTTACCGGGTTTACGCCGACGGCCGTCCCGATGAAATAGTGCGCGGCGTGGACATTGTGGGCACGCCCATAGCCAATTTCAGCAAGATAATAGCCGCCGCCGACGACCCGGCCGTTTTTAACGGCACTTGCGGCGCGGAATCGGGCTGGGTGCCGGTTTCAGCCGTGGCGCCCAGCATACTGATGTCGGAAATAGAGGTGGAAAAATCAAAGAAGTCGCAGGAAAAGCCGCCGGTGCTTGAGCCGCCGCTGCACGATAAGTGAAGAAGTAACCAGTAGTCGGTAACCAGTAACTGAATACTGGTTACGGAATACCGGATACCGCAGATAAAAAAGGCTGTTTATGAAAAATATTTATAAAAAAAGTCTCTTGTCAGCTTTGATTTCGCTTTCTTTTTGCGCGGCGGCACAGTGCGCAGCACCTGAAGGGGATGCCGTTTTTAAGGCCATGAACGACGAGATGGCGCGCTCCATGAACAAACTGAAAATGGACAATCTGCAGAAACCGTATTTCATGGCATATACCGTAAGCGAAGGCTCCTCCTGCTATATCAGCGCCACCTTCGGCTCCCTGGAGGGGTTTAGTTCCTATCCTTACCGCCGTCTTAAGGCCGAGGTCCGCGTGGGCGATAAAAAATTCGACAACACCAATTATCTGGGAAGCGCCTGGGGGGATTACCGCCCCCCGGTGGATTACAGCGTGGCCCTTGACGACAATTATGACAGCCTGCGCTTCAGTATCTGGTCGCTTACCGACTCCGCCTACAAGAACGCCCTGGATACCTATTCAAAGAAAAAAGCTTTTAAGGAATCAAAAAATATCACCGAGCTGTACGACGACCTTGTTTTTGAGCCGGTTTACACGGTTTTTTTGCCGGCGGTCACTGAGCGGCTTGACGAGGTTCTGTGGCAGGAACGCGTCAAACAGCTGTCGGCGGTTTTCACCAAATATCCGGCCGTGAAGTATTCGCAGGTCTCGCTGAGCTACGATTCCGGCAACGCAAGATTCGTCAACAGCGAGGGCTCGGTGTTTAAAAAGCCGTATTGTTCCGGTGTGATCAATATAGACGGCGACACCTATTCTCCCGACGGCTACAAACTCGGCGCCAGCGCGCGTTTCGGCTTCTGCGGAGCGGCCGACATTCCTTCTTTTGAAACTCTTGCCGCAAAAGCCGGGGAAATAGCCCAACGCCTTACCGCCATGAGCAAGTCCGTGCCCATGAAGGCCTATATCGGCCCCGTGCTTTTTGAAGAGAACGCAGCCGCCAAGTTTTTTGATAATTTTTTCGTGCGCAATGTCGCGAACCCGCGCGAAATATGGAAAGAGACGAATAAATGGTCCAGCGAGTACATTTACAGACGCGCCGGGGAGCTTGTGGAGCGCCTGGATATGCGCGTTATGCCGCCGTTTTTGAACGTGGTGGATGACCCTTTTGCCAGAGATTACAACGGCAAAGCGCTGATGGGCCATTACGAGGTGGACGACGAGGGCGTGCCGGCTCAGAAATTGAAGCTTGTGGAGAAAGGCAAACTTAAGGATATTTACCGGTCCAGGGCAGCCACGCGGGATTTCAACAGATCGAACGGCCATGGCCGCGGCGAGTACCATGAATTCGTAAACGGCGGCCCCGGCAATGTCTTGATCCAGCCCGAGGATAACCCGGCCCGCGTTCTGCCCATGGCCGAACTGAAAAAAAAGTTTCTGGATCTTTGCCGCGAGCAGGAGCTGGACTATTGCCTGCTTGTAAGGGACATAGGCAGTTTTTACCGTTCTTTTTCAGCTTACAAAGTTTACCCGGCCGACGGGCGCGAGGAGCCGGTGCATGCCATAGAGTTTATGGGCACCAGTTTGCGGGCGCTGCGCGACATAGTGGCGGTTTCCAGGGAAATGAAAGTTTACAGTCTTCCATGGACCCCTCCGGCCTCGCTGGTGGCGCCGTCCATACTTGTTCAGGAAATGGAAATTAAAAAAACCGAAGACAAGCCGGATAGAAAGCCGTACCTTGAACATCCGTTCTTCGCCAAGTAGGAGCGGCGGCGTCCGGAAGATTAGATACAAGGAAAGTTTATGATCGCTCTTATGTTGCCTGCAATTTCTCCCCAAAGACATATCATCGAGGTCCGCGCCGGTATCGCCTTGCGCGCCCTGCCGCTGCGGGGCCTGAAGCCCTTGTCCGGCTCCCTCCGGCCGGCCCGTTTCACAGCCAACCTTATACAGGAGCTTTCCTGATGACCGATCTCAAGGGCCGCGTCCTGGTGGTCACGAGCGGAAAGGAACTCCTTGACGAGATGAAGCCGTCCATGTCGAGCAGGGGCCTCGAGCTCGTCTGCGTGCCGACCCTGAAATACGCGGCTGACCGGCTGGCCGCCGGCGATTGTACCGCCCTGGTGGTGGACTTCGGCCGGGTCGCCCCGACCGAGCGCGAGGCTTTCCTCGCCTTACATAAACAAAACCCCAAGGTCCATCTCTTCACGCTGGAGACCATCGGCAGCAATGCGCCGGGCGTCTCCTCGCCGCTGCGCCGTCTGGGCTGGCCGCTGCCTGTGGGGTTCGCGGATCAGATCAGGGTCACGAACCGTCCGGTAGTCATTCTGGCCGACCAGGTCCTGTTCACGACAGCGGCCGTGCAGGGCGCTTTCCAGCAGGCCGGAGTTCAGCCTGTGTACCTGGAATCCACCAATGGCCTGGTTGAGTTGGTTTACCAGCAGAACGAGGCCCGCGCTCACGCCCCCCAGCCCACGAAGCCCAAGAACTTCTGGTCACGCCTGGGCGTAGAAAAAGAAGCCGCGCCCGAAGAGCCCGCGCAGCTCCCGGGCAATGTTGTGGTGGTGTTGTTTGCCGGGATCCCGGAGGAGGCCGGATTGCTGGACTCCCGCATCCGGACCGCGACTCCGGAGGCCGTCTGCTATCTCATATCGGGCACGGATATGGTGCGCTACGCGATCCAGGCGCTTAAGGACAGTCATCCCGTGGCCCTTCCGCGGGAACAGGCCGGGCGCATCGCCGCCATCCTGATCGACAGCAGCGAAGGCGCCGCAGTCCGCCCCAAGGAGAAGGGGCGCATCCTCCTGCTGGATAGTTTCAAGCCGAGCCTGACCTCCCTGGACCAGGCCTTGGCGAGCGCGGGCTACGAGGTCACCCCTTTTATGGACGGCGAGGAGGCCCTGAAGATCTGTGAAAAGGGGGCATTCCATCTTGCGGTCATCGGCACTGCGATCACCTTCGCGCAGCATTCAGGGGCGGAACTCGCCCAGAAGCTGCGCGAACGGGATCCCGACCTGCGCATAATTTTCATGGTGGACCGGTATCCTCTTCAGGCCGCGCTGCAGGGGGTCAGCCAGGTCGTGGAGCTTGGACTGGACGACGCGCTTTTGAAGCCCGTAGAGGCCTCGCGCCTCATTTTTTCGGTGGAGAGGGCCCTGGAGCGGCGCTTCCTGCTGCTGGAGAACGCGCGCCTGCTCAAAGAGATGCAGGAACTGAACCGGCAGCTGGCCGCGGTTAACGGCTTCCAGAAGAATTTCTTCGCCACGGTGGCCCACGACGTAAAGAGCCCGCTGACCGCCATCCTCGGCTACTCCGAGGTCCTGACCGGCAAGCTCAAGGCAATGCCCAGCGAACAAAGATACGCATCCAACATCCAGACCTCGGCGAAAACGCTCAACGTCCTGATCTCCGACCTGGTTGACCTGGCCGCTATAGAATCCGGCAAACTGCGCGTGGACATAGGGACGCTGAACCTGCTTGCGGTAGTCCAGGACGTGTGCGCACGCGTAGAGATAGCGGCCCAGAAACGGAACCTGCACTTCGGCATGGAGATCCCGCCCGTCCTTCCGCCGCTGGCCGGCGACGACGCCCGCATAGGCCAGGTGGTACAGAACCTCTGCACCAACGCCATCCAGTACACCAAGGAAGGCGGCAGGATAACCATAAAAGTGGAAACCGCCCCCGACAAGGTTTTCGTCAGCGTGATAGACACCGGCATCGGCATCTCCAAGGAAGACCTGCCCCGCGTGTGGGAGCGCTTCTTCCAGACAGAGGCGGCCAAGGGCATGCGCAAGGCCGGTTTCGGCCTGGGCCTGAAGATCGCGCGGGAGATAGTCCAGAGGCACGGCGGCGAGATGGGTATCGAGTCCGAGCTCGGGGTCGGTTCCCGGTTCTTCTTCCATATCCCGATAAAGAAATAAATGCCTCAGACGGCCAACTGAAGAATTCGGACTAAAACAAACAACTCTCCATCCTCTTACACACCCGGAAAACCTAAGGGCGCGGGGGGACTTTGCAAAATTTCATAAAAACGACCCGACTTTTGGCGGGACCCTTTCCGGGGGATTTTCCCATAGTGCCTCTGGCCTGTCGCGCACTTTTTCCAAGGGCCAAGGTGCGGGGCCTGTCGCGGCGGCACCCCTTCCGTGAAATTAGTCACAGGGGACACCGCACTGCGGTTTCCCCTACCTATGGCGTTGTCCGCGACTGGCGGGACACCCGTTCGGTTCACGTTAGGACCGGAGGTTAAAAAGCCGTTTCAGTGACCGCCAGGGTCACTAGCAGCTAATAAAAAGCCCGGGTTGTTAAGGCCCGGGTTTTTTGCTTACACAGTTCCGTATAATTACTCGTATTTCCTGGATTTGCAGACAAGAGGCTCGCTCAAGCCTTTAACATCCACGGCTTTGCCGGTCGTCCATTCGTACCAGTAAGGCTGGTCAAGTTCGATCAGCGATTTGCCGAAAATGAAACGGCCGTTCTTGTAGTTGGCCTTAAATGTCTCAGGGGCTCCGCCGGCGTTTATTACAACTTTGCCGGATTCATCTCCCACATCGACTATATCCAGGTCGTACATTTTTTCGGAACGGGTCCCTATGCAGGAAAACGCGCTGCGAGATTCTAACGTAGCGGGAATGGTCTGATTTACAGCTTTGCCGTACTGGCATATGAGCTTTCCATTTGAGCCGTCATGCTGAACAGTACCGATAACCCACTCAAAGTAACCGGGGGCAGGCAGTTCAATGACCGAGTCCATGGTGTCCCCAAAAACAAAACGGCCGTTCTTATAGTTGGCCTTAAATGTTTTGGGGGCGCCGCCGGAGTTTACAACTACTTCGCCGGATTCGTCGCCCACATCAGTGACCTTTAGATCGAAAAGCACATTGGACCCGGCGCTCATGCAGGCGAACTTCGAGCCTGACTGAAAAGGGGCCGCTTCAGAAGCTTTAGTGGCCTCCGGAACGGTTATCTCAATGCTTTTCATCGTCTCTAAGCCTGTCCGCTCAAGTTCAAGAGCGAATGACCAGGCCGGATTTACCATCGCCGCGATACTGAGTACAACTATTAATTTCCGCATTATTTTCTCCTTTTATTTTAATTTTTCAATTTTACCGGCCGCACCCGTATTTTGAGATACAACTCCTTTGCGGGCTGCGGCACGGCAATTCCAATCTGCTCCGGCTTCCTAAACTCATGGGTAGTCGGTGCACTCAACGCACACAGGAATATCTGGCCCAGGAATATCCCGCGCCGGAAGTCTTTATAACTCCGCCTTTCCCGAGCAGAAGCTGGCCCTCTATATAGAACGGAGTTATCGTGCCCTCGGTATAAGCCGTATGATCCGGATCTTTTCCATTAGCCTTAAGAAAGCCCTCCAATGAACTGCCCGGTTTTGGGGTGTATGCGGCGTCAATTAAGTACTTTTCGGTCACTTCTTTATTGGCCTTAAAAGTGAACAATAGCGGTTTATTACGACCATTGACCTCAAGTTTTATTTCTCTTATTCCGTAAGGCCCGTTGTTGTCCAGACTGGCACATTGGTAGCTAAAACTTTCGGCCGCTTTGACGTCCGAGAGCGCGGCTTCAGAAACAACCTTGGAAGTATTGTTGTGTGCCGGCAGACTGAGCGTAAAAGTGTCCGTTCCGCTGACCGGGTCCGTAAGCGGTTCCCCGAAAACCTTCACGGAAAGTTTCTGTTTCTGGGGATAATCAACGCCATGGTGGTGGAAAAGCAGCGTGACGCTGCGCGCAGTCTTGCCGATAAAACGTCCGCCGCCCGCATATACCAGCCTGAGCGATTCATCAGGGTTGCCGCTAAGCTCCACTATGACCGTTTCACCCCCGCTGAAGCGCGGATTTGAAACGCTTACCCATACCGGATCCGCAAACACATACGCGGTATCGCCGAAATTCGGGTCCGAATCAAGCCCGCGGGCCAGGTAATCAATGTTTATTTGAGTCCCGTCGGTCGCCTTAAGAACAGCATGTTCCCAGTCCTGATTTTGCCAGTCCTGATCAATGCCCACCGCTCCCCGCAAGGGCTGGGCGGCGGGAACAACTATTTGTCCGGTCTGCGTCAGTTTAACTATATCTTTCGCGCTTACATTCTCCAGCTCGAATGCGTTGACAAAACTTGAACTTACCGCGACCGCTATTACCGAAAGTATTATCTTGTTCATTGTGTTTTTCTCCTTATATCGCTTTACAATTGAATCCATTCCCCTGACGCCCGCCCATCCCCGGGTTTTACAACCTCGGGGATGAACGGCGGGGTTATCAGACAAGCCTAACAGCGCCAAAAGACCTGCTGTCCAACTATTTTCATCAACAACTATCAATACCAGTTAGGTTTTAGAAACTAAGCCGGGCCAGGTAATTCAGGCCGTAATCGCTGTCTTCCTGTCCGTTGAATTGGAAATACATCTCCAAATTCACTGCGCCGTCCCGGGGTAAGGCAGTGAGATACCTGCCGTAGAAAAAAGACCCGTTGGCAGGGCTGGTGAGGTAAGAGTTGCTGTCCCTGTGAAGAGGCGTATTTATGAACCGGCCGGCGTCATTCTTGATGTAGACCTGCACAGTCGGCGTGGCGCCGCCGAAAGGCAGTTCCTGGTTGGCTAGGTATCCCCAGTAAAACACATCAACGCCAACCACATTGTTACCGAGCTGGCCGGCAACGGGGCAGACCGAACCTATCCAGGCGCCATTGCCCCGGGTAATTTTCTGACAGTTTGCCGCCGACACCGGAGCCTGGGGCGGCGAAGCCACAGCGCCCGACACAAAGCCGGCCCCGATCAGCAAAGCCAGCGCTAAGAAACGACCTACGTTTTTATGTTCCATTTTATTTTTCTCCTTTATTGACTTTTTCATGCTTTATTATTCTCCTTAATTACCGGTCCCGGAAGTGCTAGTGAACGCTGTTGTTTTTCTTCCCGGGTTTGGCTGCATATATATTCTAGCGAGTAGACGGTGTTTCCACATGAGGCGGAATGCTCACGCGGACGCCGTATTCCTTCTCATACGTATTGCCCGTTCGGTTTACGTTAAATTTATGTTGAAAAAACAGTTTCAGTGACCGCCAGGGTCATCATCAGGAGGGCGGGAACGCCAGCATTGCGCTGACGTCCGTCGGAGGTGGGACATGGACTAAACCATTAAAAATTTAGCCTTTCGATCCTGTTTTGGAATTTTAAAATTTGTGGAAAAAATATCCGGCGACACAAATCAATAGTGGGGAGCGGTGTTCACGACCTCACTCCCTCAAAACGACCGGTGTTCTTTCTGAATAGAGTTTAGCGGAAAGGCGGCGGGCACGCTTAACCTGAAAAATTCAATTGAATTTTTCCCTTCGCGGAGCTCAGGTGCGCTGCGCGCGGCATACACCCTCGCAAATTCTGCGCGCAATGCGCTTGATTTGCGACCCGCAAAGCGGGGAATCCTGGCCGTCTGATGGCCATAGGCCCCTATACGGCACCTACGCAGGTATTGCATATTTTTGTTCCTTATGTTTTCAAATGAGAATAACCTTGAACTGCAGGATTCAGGTTAAGGAATTAAAAATCCCGCAGTTTGGTTACTCGTCCCTCTACCATGAAGAGGGCGGACTTATTTGTTTTCTGTGAAATCTCATAGGTTTTGGCCGCGTGCACACTCATTTGCAGCAGCGGAATATAACCCTTAAAGACCGCGGCGTCAGCGCGGATGGTGCAGGCGCTGAACCATTCGGTATTGCCGGAGGCGGCCAGTTGACGCATATACTCCTTCAGCTTACCCCTCACATCCGCAGCCATGAGATCCATATGAGGGAAGTCAACGGAAGAATATGATGACAGAGGGCATTTGTAAGCCCCCTTTTTAACCTCTTTCAATATTTTGGCCCCAGCAAGGGACTTTACCGCTTTTGTCACGGCTGTTTTATTAATACTGAGGCTCTTGGCCAGTGCATCAACCGTACAAACCCCCGTTTCGCTGGACATGGCCAGATAACAAAGGTATGTATCAAAGCTGGAAACTACTACGGCCAGTTGGTCCGGGGACATGAAATATTTATTATCAGCCATGCTCTTTTTCAACGCCGTATGAAGCGGGGATACCCCTTTTACTTCAGCCTTCGATGAAACGATCGGCTCCAATATATCCCGATAATTATCCTCCCCGGCCATGGTTTTAAGCCAGGCGACTACCAGGCTGTTGGCCTGAGGACTCTGCGGGTGCAGCCGCAAGGCGAAAAAAAGTCGCCTTAACCTGTCTATAACAGGCAGGATCTTTCCCTGTTCCATCAGGAGATATTTGCGGTAGGAGACCATCAGCACCGGCGCCCCGCCGTTATCGTGGTAAAAGCTGTAAGCCGTGGAAAATCCGTTATCCTTCCTTAACTGGGTCAGCACATCGGAAAATATAGTTGCCATAAGTTATCCTGTTTTTTTTAAGGTTATCGAATTTGCAGTCTATCTGTGGTAAATATAAGAACGCTTACCGCGTGTATCCGCCGAGAAGACTCCCCCCATTTCTTCGCTTGAAAGTCGCTAAAACACAGCCCTACCGCTATAATAACAAAAAGAGAGCGTTTTTCTGAAATTTAGAAAAGTTCCCGCCCGCCCGGTGGGGGAACTATGGAAAAATTGATAAAAATACCGCCGCTTTTTGTTATTATAGCGATAGAGGTTTTCTTTGCAACTTTTTTATGGCGTTCGGAAACTTTAGACACAAATGAAGCGCCTGCTAAGGGCTTATGTTTAATATAGATATAAAATTTTTTTTAATCGCGGCTTTAAGCGCCTCTTTGACGGCGCCTATCACGGCTGAAGCGAAAAAAACGGTCGGACATGCGGGCAATGCCCTTCAATCCCTGTATACGCCGGATTATCTGGCGCTGAAAAACCGGCTCATTGCACAGTTAAAAGATCATACCCCTGGACGGTTCGGGGAGTCCGTGCGCGGCACGCGAAACAAACTGGATACGGGCCAGAAAGTCATCGCTCTTACCTTTGACGCCTGCGGCGGACGCCACAGCGGCTACAACGCGAAGCTTATAGATTATCTGCGCCGCGAGAAAATATCCGCCACGCTTTTTGTCACCGGCCTCTGGATAGACAGAAATCCTGAAATTTTCAAAAACCTGGCAAAAGACCCGCTCTTTGAAATAGAAAATCACGGGCTTTTGCACAGGGTATGTTCCATAACCGGACAAAGCAAGTTCGGTATGGTGGCGACCCGCGGCATCGGCGATGTCATAGACGAAATGGAACTCAATTCCCGCAAGATAGCGGCTTTGACCGGCCGCCGCCCCGTTTTTTTCCGTTCGGCCACGGCCTACACCGACGAGGCAAGCGCCCTGGTGGCGCAGCACCTGGGCATGGAAGTGGTAAGCTACGATATAGTTTCAGGCGACTATATACCTTTTGCCTCGGCTAAATATATGAAAAGCTCCATACTCAAACAGGCCAGGCACGGCGCGATCGTAATAATGCATTTCAACCACCCCGAATGGCACGAGCTTGAAGCGCTTGAAAAAGCCGTGCCGGCGCTCAGGGCAAAGGGCTTTTCCTTCGGCCGGCTTGAGGATTTTGCCCGCTACACGAAAGGGATAGAATAAAGCAGTGAATAGCGAAGAGCGAATGGCGAATAGATGTTATAAGCCATTAAAAAGCGCCCGGCTGCTTTAGTTGGCAGCCGGGCGCTTTTTGTTTTATAGGGGAGTTACTTTTTTACTATCAGGTCAGGCCAGATGGGGGAAAGCGATTTTGCGAAGGCATCCGTTATGCCTGACATGGCCGAAGGAAGATCAAAGCCCTCGTAGCTCATGAAGCCCGACCAGAAAATCGAGCCCGTTTCCACTTCCACCATGCGGGACACCAGCGAAACGCTGGCGGTAGTGCTGAGCAGCTGTGAGTTGTCGAGCCCCGGCACCGAGCCGTTGGAGTATATGTTCCCGCCGGAAACCGGCGTCACGTTCCCTGCAAGGGATACCTGCGAAGTGTTGACGATGTAATTGGACGCGGGCGAGCTTTCGGCCACGGAGCCCATGAATATGGCATCCACGCCCAGCAGTTTCCCGATGTGTTTTATCGTGGCCGGATCAAGACTGCCGGACACAGAAAGCTGCAGTTCGTTCATAACGGCGCTCAACTGCTGGCGTTCCACCACATTGGCTCCGCTGGCCACCAGGCTTTGCGTCATCAGGTCGGCGGCCACGTCGCCTTTGTTGCCGGAGAAAGTCATTACGGCCACGCGGTGTATGGAGGTGAAGTCGGCGTGCGGGTTAAGCGCCACCCGCGGCGTGGCGCACGCGGCCAGAAAGGCGCACAAAGCCGGTAAAATGAATTTAAATTTTATAGTCATGGTGTTTATCAGTCTTGCAGGTTATGCAGGTGTTTAAACGCCTTTCTCCGCATATGGGCGTCCGGTTCCCGCTCAAGATATGCTTTCCAGGCCGCTATGGCTTTTTCCTTAAGGCCTTTCTTCTCGTATATAAGCCCCAGCATAAAATAAGCCGCGTCTTTTGAAGGGTCAAGGCGGATCACCGTTTCAAAAGCGGCCTGGGCCTCGTCAGCCTTTTGCAGTTTGCTGTACGCAAACCCCAAACGCAGGTAAAGGGAGGCGTTGCCCGGCTCCTGTTTTACGGCCTGCTCCAGCTGCTCCGCCGACAAGGTGTTTTCCTGGGCCTGCGGCTCGCAGAAAGCCGGGGCCGCCGCAAAAAGAATTATAAGTAGGCTCTTCATACTGAATACGGTATAAAATTTTAACGCTCTTGGGTAGCTTTATCCTGCCAGCCAGACGGCCAGTATGGAGATCTTTATCAAGGATAAATATTTCGGGATAAATATTGTGAGGCCCGGATTTAGAATAGGACCTTGGGCCTAAGCGTCAGGTTCACAAAACATGTATACTTTTACTCAGACGAGGCAATTGGAGAATTTATTATGAAAAGAATACGTTCACTGGTTTTGTTTACATGTGTTTCCTTAAGTTTGAGTATGGCGGCCTCCGCCTCCGCGCTTACCGGAGAAGAAATAGATTCTTTTTTAAAAAAACTGGCGGTGAAAGTGGATATGACAAAAGCCAACGTATCCCTGGTGGATCTGACGGACCAGGCTGATCCGGTGAGGGGGGGATACTTCGACCGCGACATTGTTCCGGTTGCCAGCGTGATAAAACTTACCCTGCTTGCCGGCGCATACCGGGCCGCGAAGGAAGACGGATTGTCTTTTGATCAGCTGATCACCATAAACAAAAAAAATTACACCGGCACCTGGTTCCCGGACAACGATCCGTATCCCTCTATGAAACCCGGACAGCAGTGGAAAGTCCGTGATGTCGTGGAAGTAATGGTGCGGCGCAGCGACAACATAGCCACCAATACCCTCATAGACCTGCTGAACCGGAACGTGGTAAACGACTTTATGAAAAAACTCGGGCTGGAAAATACCGGGATACGCCATAAATTATCAAGCGGGGCGGATGTTCAGGATCCTGAAGCCACGGGCTGGAATTCAATGCCGCCGTACGACGCGGCGACCATACTCAGCCTTATAGCCTCTGAAAAGCTGGTAAGCGCCAACGCGTCAAAAGTCATGTACGCCACCCTTTCAGGGCAAATGGACACCGAGCTGATAAAAGAAGCGCTTCCGGCGGAAGCGTCTTATGCCGGTAAAACGGGGGAACTCTCGGCGGCAAGGAACGATGCCGCGATAATAAAAGCCCCCGGCAGGACATATATTCTTGTTATATTCGTCAGGCTGCCGAATTCGGGAGCCAAACCGATAATTCACGCCATCACCAAAGAAGTGGACGCTTTCATAAAAGCGCATCATCCCCCGGTTGCCGGCGATATTTAACCCGAATCCTTCAGTTGAAGGATTCGCCCGAAGGGCAGCTCTTTTGCCCAATGATTCGTAAATCATTGGGCAAAAGAGCTGGGTTGCCCCGCCCTTTTACGGCCATAGTGCAACTATTGAATGCATATTTTTGTTCGTTCCGCATTTGTTTGCACCGGCCCCTCTGGGGCGAAAGTTGCAGTCAACTGCAACTTTCGGGTTAAGGATAGAGGACCCCGTGAAAGTTAGGTTATTCCTTTTCTCCGGCGTAAGGCAGCGCCGGTTCCTGGAACACGGTGTCGCGCAGATAATCCGTCATTCCCAGCAGCGGGCTTAAATACCAGAAAGCCGCGCCTGAAAGCTTTTTAGAGCGTATATATTCCACCTGCCGCTTAAGCTCCTCCCTGGTGCAGATCTCGGCGGATATCCCCACAGCCATTTTTTTCTTGTCCTTAACAAGAGCGGCGCTGGAATTTATGGTGGCGTCGTTGCCCGGCCAGTATATCATCGGCAGGGCCAGGTCCAGGTAGCCTTTCTTTATCCAGGCGGGCCAGTCCTGCCCTTTGTTCTCAAGCTCGGAGTCGTACCAGACCGCGGCCGTAACAGGCATGCCGGGGCGCGCCGCTTTCACCATTTCCCTGAGCTTCGCCATAAAGTCCGTCACCTGGATCTTGCGCCATCTGCGGAAAGCCGCCAGGCGCTGCGGGTCCGAGAATATATCCGGGGTCAGGCGGTAGCCGGTATCCTCCAGGAATTTCTTTTTGCAGTATTCGCAGAAACAAAAATTCTCGTTGGGGAAACGTATCCTGTCGAGGTTCAGCGCGTCGAAGGGAAGTTTGGCGACTATCTCGGTGAAAAGCGCGGCCAGTATTTTATGCGAGGCCGGGTTGGCCGGGCAAAGGTGGTAAAAATATCCCCATTCCTTTATATGCTCGTAAGGGAGGCCGTCCTTGTCCAGGGCGGTCAGTTCCGGGTTCTTGTCCAGTATCGCTCCGCGGCTGGGATCCGCCGCCGCATCCGTGGTATGGTAGGCGCCGAAGCCGTACTCCGTCCAGGCCTGCACCATGAAGCCGCGCTCATGCGCCGCGGCTATAAGCCTGGCGAGCATCCGCGGGTCTATTTTTTCTATGTCAGGGTCTATAGGCGCGTAGGCGCTGCCCGGGTAAGCGACCCGGCCCTTGTACCATACCGGCAGATATATAGTGTTGAAGTTGGCGTTTTTAAGGCTGTCCAGCGCGGACAGCATGAAATTCATGCCCTTGTACAGGTCGCTTTTGTCCACCCACACGCCGCGCGACTCAACGGCCATTTTCTTCGCCGCGGATATTTCCGGCGGCAGGATGCCGGCGGCTCCGGCCGTGTAAATCCATTCTTCGCAACCGGCGGGTGCCGCGGCCAGGGCCAGCGTTAACACCGTTGAAAAAAAAAGTTTTCTGTCCATTTTGCGTCAGCGCGGCTCCGCCGTTATAAACGTGGCCACTGGCCTGTAGCAGCGCTGATCGTCGTTGTCCTGCGCCATGTGGCATTCCGGCACGGAATTCCCTTTGCGCTCCCAGCCCAGGGTCCAGGAACTGCCGCCGTAATTATATGACATCTGCGTGGAACCGCCTCCGTCGAGATCTATCGTCTTCTCCGGCACGCAGCCTTCGTATTTCATGTAGGAGAAAAGATCGTCCAGCGTTCTGACCGGGTAAACGGCCGCCAGCAGCACCTTGCCGGAGCCGGTAATGCATATGGCGGTCCTGTTGGTGGCGTCGGAGTGGCCCGGCCAGGCGGACTTGCCGGCCACCGCGTACGCGGTTTCGGCCAGTTCTTCGTCGGTTATTTTCTCTTTGCCGTCGATCACGTCCACAGCGCCGTTTTTTCTTACCACGAATATCCTGTCTATGTTCTCTTTTCCCGCGTATATTATGCCGCCGGGCCTGACCCCGTCCTCAACGAACTCTCCTATAAGCGCGCCATCCGGCGGATTAAAGAAGCCGGCGTTCGTTATCAAAGCCGGCTCGGGCAGCAGGTTCCTGAGCGCCAGCATATTCATCTTGCTTTTGCCGGCGGTTTTGCGCGCGCTGAGCGCGGCGAATTTGAAAAAAGCCGGGTCGACTTCTATTACATTGGCGTTGGTTATCGAAAATTCCGGCACCGGCTCGAAGGACCTTATTATCCGGAGGCCGGCCGCGGCGTCCAGGGCCGATAATTGCGCCGGCAGAACGGCCATGGCCGTCATCAAGGCCGTATAAATTTGTTTTTTCATAATATGCTCCGAATTTAACGCGCGTTTTCCGCGGGTTTGATGTATTTTACAATTTTCGCAAGGTCCTCGTTGTAGGAGGGGGATTTCGCTATTTCGGCGTACAGGGCGATTGCCAGTTCCTTGCCGGCTTCCGTGTCCGAAGGGTGGTGCACGCCGCCGAGCGCCCTGCCCCTGGCCACGGATGAAGCCCGGGCCAGCAGCTGTTCGCGCAGGTCCGGGCGCAGGTCCGCCAGCACCAAGGCGAATGTCATGGCCAGCGTTGAGTGGCCGCTGGGGTAGGCGTAGCCGTCTTCAAGCGGCAAACAGGGCTTTATTTCCGGGTCGCGCAGAAAAGGCCTTTTGCGGGCGAAGCGCTTTTGAAAAACATAGGTGGAGCGGGCCGCGTCCGCGCGCACGCGCTTCAGGAAGGCTGCCGCCTCCGGCGGCACCGGCAGCGGGAAGGGGCCGATGTCGCCAAAGAAGGATTCGTAGCCGGAGGCAGCCTCGCGCTTTACGCGCGCGCAGTCCTGCGGAGTTCTGTCATTCTGCATACGCAGCACCTCGGAGAGATCTTTTTTGTCGGCTTCCGAACCGTCCGCGGGCGGCGGGGTAAGATCGATGGCCTGTATGGCCGCTTCCTGCGCGTAAAATAACTGCGTGGGCGGTTTGTAAACGGACCGGACCGGGCGCTGCGCGGAGCAGGCTGCCGCGGCTGCCAAAATCATCAGCGCGATAAATTTCTTTACGGACATGCTCAGATTTTATCAAAAGACAGGCTTTTAATGTCTTTCCGGCGCAATTGCGCAGGCCCCGCACTTTTTCCTAAAAAAGGCCGAAGTACGGGGGGGGCCGGCCGGACGCCGCGATCTCTGTGTCCGGCATAGGCCGGCTTGCCTGTTTTTCCCACAGGGACTGGCAATGGAATAAAAAACCATCTATACTATATGCGTAACTTTTTTGCCGGCTGAGTGTGCTGTTGCGGACTGTCGCTCTTGCTTTTTAAATAGTCCCGAAGCGTTTTTTAGGAGAGGTGGTTATGGCAAATGATTCCGGAAAACCTGTTATTGTTTTCGCTGTGGCTATCGCTGTCTTCTTTGTGGGCGGTTTCCTCCTTGTGATGAATGTCGGGACGAACTCGCGGACAACCGCGCGTATGCATTATGATTTCAGCCTCCACGGAGCGTCGCTTGCCGCCTCCACGTATTTCGGGGATTTTGAAAAGGGCGGGGAAGTGATAAAAAAGAAGGCCGCAACTCTTCTGGACGATCTTGTTTCAGGAGTCGGAAGAACTCCTCCCGCCTCCGGCCGGACCGAAACCGCGCGGCAGCGGCCCGGGCATGCCGGACGGACCGCCAGTTCCGGGGAGCCGGAGGGGGACGCGTTCGAGAAATATTTTGAAAAAAATTACGGAAAGCGTTCCGGCAGGGGCCTTGAGTCCGCTCCCGGCTCATTAGCTGACTTGTACGGCGGAGGACCGGCCGCGGAAGGCGGCGGCGGTTCCGGCAGCTATGAAACTCCGGTACAAACTTCATTTCGTAAGGTTCCGAAGAAAGGCGAGGCGGCGGGAAACGAGCCTTCAGGGGCTAACGGGTCCGCTTCAGGGCCGCGCGCGGTTCCCGGCGGGCCGGCTTCAGGCGGAACAGCGGCCGCTCCGCGGATGTACGCCTCCTTGCCGGGGAGAGGCAATCCTTTAAATGATGGCTCCAATTCCGGAGCTCAGACCAATACCGCAGGCGGCTCCGCGGGCTATGGAAACAGGAAGCTTCAGAAAGACGGCGGCTTGTCCGGTTTTCCGGGAAAAGGTTCCGCCGGCGCTCTTGACGGCGCTTCTGAAAGCATGAGGACGGGTGCGCAAAGCAATTATAATTCCAAAATGTCCGGCGGAGCGTCCGCCATCAAGTCCGGCTCTTCCGGCGCCTCAGCGCCGGCGGCCTCCAAACCGGGTAAAGCGGCGGCGGGCGGCAAGTCCGACAAAACATCAGGGAAAACAGGCACTGATAGAACCACCGATCAGTCCTACTCTAACAATACTCCGGACCCCGTCGTTCCGGGTGAGGATCCGGACCTTGTTAAATCAGTGGTTACGGAGAAACTTAACGGAAAGGATACAAATTATGTTTCAGAGAATGACGCCGCGGCCGATCCGGAAGAAACGCTGCTGGCTTCCGGCGCAATAGCCGGCGGCGTAGATGACAAGGCTATCACCGAACCCGACCCCGAAGATTTCTCCAGCCTTGCGCCGGAGCGCAAGGCGGCGCTGAAAAAAGAGATGCATGTCTTTTTGAAACAGGTGGAGAAAAAATATGGAGCGATGCAGGATATTAATTATTCTTCCTGCAACTCCAACCCGGACGTGTGCAAGGCTCACGGGCTGACCGCGAACTACCTGACCATGAAAACCGCCAAAGGCGCTACGCTGGTCATGGGAGTCAAGTATGTGACGGGCAAATGGCGGAGGTATACTATAGATTTTAAAGCCCCGGCTTCCGGCTCTGATCAGCCTGCTTCGAATAATACCATAGACGATACCGGTCAAAACCAATAACGCTTTACCGCTTGCCCGCTTCGGGAGCCGGCGTCCGCCCGGAGCCCGTATGCGCGATCCCTATGCCATTGGTTTCCGTCCTTTCCGCTGAGTTCGTGCTTTTCCGCTCCTGCACTGCCGAAAAAATGCTGCTGCCTGAATCCGAGGCTGACATCCGACCGCTCCTGTGTTTAGGGATGCAGCCGTAGAGTTGAAACCACGCCGGGTAATAAGATATAAAGGTAATGGTTATTCAGGAGGAGAATGAAATGAAAAAACATATTGTTGCCTTTTCCGGTTTGATCCTTTTGTCGGGATGCGTATCAGCCAATAAATATAAGGTAAAAGAGAGCGAGCTTTCTTCCGCGCACAAAGAAATAGCCGGCCTGAAAGACGATTACAACGCTTTTAAGGATACGTCGCAAAAAACCGATCAGGACCTCCGCGCGCAGATAGACGCGCTTCATAAATCCAACAAAGACTTCCAGGACTCCCTGGACGCCAAAAAAGGCGAGCTGTCAAAGAAAGTCTCCGAACTTATACAAGAAAGGGACGACCTTTCGCAGAAACTCTCCGCCAAGGAACAGGAAGCGCTCGCTCTGACCCAGGCCCGGGATAAGGCGCTGGAGGAAAGGAAAACGGTGGAACTGGCCAAGGAGGCCGAACTGGCCCGGGTAACACAAACCAAGGACCAGGAGGCGCTCGCTCTGGCCCAGGCCCGGGATAAAGCGCTGGAGGAAAAGAAAGCGGCTGAGGCCGCCAAAGAAACCGAACTGGCCCAGGTAAAAAAGAACTACGAGGACCTCGCCGCAAACCTGAAGTCCGAGATAGCGAACGGAGAAATAACTATAACCCAGCTCAAGGGCAAGCTCACCGTCAATATGGTGGACCGCATACTTTTCGCCTCGGGCCTTGCGGTGGTCAAAGCCGACGGTAAGAAGGTCCTTGAGCGGATCGGTTCCGTTTTAAACAGCGTCAAGGACAAGTACATCCGCATAGAAGGCCATACCGACAATGTTCCCATAAGCTCCGATCTGAAAAACAAATATCCGACCAACTGGGAACTTTCAACCGCACGGGCCACGGCCGTGGCCCGTTACCTTCAGGATGTCGCCAAGGTCGATCCCCAGCGGCTTGTTGCGGCGGGCTACGGCGAATACAAGCCCATTGCGCCCAATGACACGCCGGAGCACAAAGCCCTTAACCGGCGCATCGAGATAGTGCTGGTTCCGAGAGAGTAACATCCGCTTAATTTTCTATCAACATCGGGGCCGGTGTTCCTTGACCGGCGCCCTGTTTCTTTTCCGGCGTACACGCACCGTCCAAGAGATTTTGTAACATAAAGTCACATGTTCCGTAAAAGACCGCGTATAACATAAACATTCGCTTCCATTCGCGCTTTTGTTATTCGTTCTTCATTCGCATTTCAAGAGGGGGTTTAACATGAAAATTCTTTTACTGCTGCTTTCAATGTCTTCGTTTTCCTTCGCCGGTCTTCCCGGCCGGGGCCCGGTCGACCTTCAAAAAGCCGATGAACTTTTTGAAAAGTCGCTTTACCAGGAGGCTCTCGGCCTTTATGATAAAGCGGCCGGACTGCCGGGTGAAACCGGCTTGAAAGCCATGTACCGCGCGGCCGAATGCGAAGGCCTTTTATTCCGCTACGGAGAAGCCGCCCAGCGCTTTTCAGCTCTTAAACTGCCGAACGATCCTCTTTGGCGCGGCCGCTTCCTGCTGCTCCGGGCTGAGCTGGGCAGGGAATTCCTGAGACAATACGGCGGCGACCTGCCGGCCGATATTCAGCAGGGGACCACTGATGTAACCAGGCTTACCGGCGATGAATGGCGAAAACGCATTGAGGCCGATTATGACGGGCTTTGGGACTTGCGTAGCGCGCTCGCCGGGTCCGGCATACATACTGAAGCCTATTTTATCGACATAAAAAAAGCCGCGCTGGAATATACCCCGACATTATGGGATTTTGCGGTACTGCAGTGGGGGGATTATCTTCTGGACGAATCCGAGGACCATGGGAAAACATTGCCCGACGCGATGAAATTCGTTTCTGAAACCTACAAGGGCGATTACAGCCCTTCCGCGCAGGCCGCGGAAAAAGCGGGAGCCATTTATGAAGATGCCGCCGGTATCTCCGCCAAAGGCAGGGAATTCGCCGCGGAGCAATGGAAGATCAAAAGGCTCCTCCTCCCGTTCAGCCATGGCGACAAGGTCTCGGTGCGGGACATGCAAAAGCTCAAGGACCTGGCCGTTTTTATACTGAAAAGATGGTCGGACGCCATGTCCATGCCGTTCTCGCGCGCTTCCGCCGCCTATGAAGCCGCGAACCTGCTTAACGAGAAACAGGACTATAAAGGAGCCGTTGACCTGTGCAAAAAGGCGGAAAATCTGGCTCCCCGCTCAAAGCCGGGAATAGAATGCGCTAAACTCCGCGCGCAGATAGAGGTGCCTCAGTTGGACATCTCCGCTAAATTCGTCCCGCCCGGCGGCAAAAAAATACTGACCGCGAACGCGCGCAACCTGCCGGTAATATATTTCCGCGCTTACAAAACCGACCCGGCGGAACTTCTCACGTTCGGCAGATACGCGGAAAGAGCCTGGGGCAGGGTGCGTTCTCTCCAAAGCGAGGCGGTTGAGCATTTCATCGCCCGCAGAGCCGATATCTCGTGGGAAACAAAAATAGCGTATCCGGCCCGGTACCAGTACCTTAACAGGGAAATAGAATCCCCCGAATTCAAAAAAGGCATATATGTGATAGTGGCTTCGGGAGATTCCGGTTTTGAAGTAGGCTCATCCTTAATAAAGGCCGTAACGGTGAATATAACCGATATCTTCCTGTTAGGAACTTCCGGCATAAAGGGCGATCCCGAGGATTTTGTGTATGATCCGGCCCGGCCGCAGAGCGGGGAGAATACAGATGTCTTCCATTTATACGCCGTAAACGCTCTCAGCGGCATGCCTGTTCAGGACGGCGTTATAGACGCGTTTTATACCAGACGCTACGGCAACTGGGAGCGCACGACCCTTGCCACCGGGGCCGACGGCTATGCCGCGATGGGGTTCCCGCTGCGCGTCACATACCCTTCCGAGGAAAGTTTTTCCATAGACCCGCTGCTGTCATTTGACGAGAGTTACGCTTACTGGAACGGCGGCCAGGGCGCCGGGCTTAACGTGCCGGAACCGGTGAACATATTCATAGAAACGGACCGGCCTATCTATCGCCCCGCCCAGGAAGTTAAATTCAAAGTCACGGCGCTGTTAAGAGAGCCACGCGGGTTCCGGGCTTATGACGGGCAAAGCAAACTTAAAGTGACGGCCAGGGACCAGAACTGGCAGGAAGTGTTCAACAAAACCATACCGTTCACCGGCCTGGGCAGCGCGGCCGGCTCTTTTACGATACCGCAGGGACGGCTGCTCGGGCGATACACCATAACGGCGGAACTTCAGGAGTATAATCATAATTTCAGCGGCAGCCGGTCATTCAGGACCGAGGAATACAAGCGCCCGGAATTTGAGGTGAAGCTTGAAGACGCGGAGTCCGCTTTCAAATACGGTCAGAACGCCAAAGTTGAGGGCACGGTAAAATATTATTTCGGCTCGCCGGTGCCGAACGCGCAGGTGACTTACCGCGTGACAAGGTCGCGCTATATCCCCTGGTACGCCTGGTGGTGGGGCTGGTTCTACGGCGAGTCAGGCTCGGTGGAAACGGCTTCTGGCGAAACCCGCACCGACGACAGCGGTAAATTCTCCATAAATTTCACGCCTTCCCCTGAAAGCGAAACTTACGGCGATTATCCGTCCTCTTTCCAGGTTGCGGTCGAGGCGCGCGACGCCGGCGGGCGCACCATCACCGATTCGCGTTCGTATAACGCCGGTTCAAAGGCATATATATTCGACATCTCGCCCGCCGCCGGTTTCTTTACAAGCGACAAGCCGGCTGTGTTCAAGGCCCGGCTGATGAATTTAAACGACGCTCAAGTCCCGGGCTCCGGTTCTTACAGCGTTTTTAAAATAGAAAAGACGCCTGAATTCGCCGGAGGAGACGGCATGTGGGGTTCTTTCGGCCGTAATCCTTCCCTTGAGCAGGAATTCGCGCAGGCGCCGGACGGGAAGCTTGCGGCAAGCGGCAGTATTGAATTCACCAAAAAAGCCCGGTCCACGGTCAAACTAAAAGCGCTCCCCGAAGGCGTTTACAGGCTCAGGCTGAAAACCAAAGACCCGTGGGGCGGCGAGTGCGAATCCTGGATAATACTTATTTCGGCGGACCCGGGAGACAAAAGCCCGGGGCTTAAGCTTCCGCCGGTGGCGCTGTTCGAGCATTCCTCGTACCAGCCGGGCGAAAAGGCCCGGATACTTATAGGCGCGTCCGCTCTTAAAGGCGTAAAGTACACGGAAACGCTGGCCGGTAATTTCCTGCTTGATAAAAAAATGATACCTTCCGGCGGTTTGTCCGTGGTGGAGATCAAGGTCGGGCCGGAGCATCGCGGCGGTTTCGGCCTGCGCTGGTTCGGCGCGGGCGATTTTAAAGTGTATTCCGCGATGGCGGAGGCCGAGGTGCCTATGCGCGACAGGGAATTATCGCTTTCGCTTGACTACGACAAAACCCTGCTGCCCGGCCAGAAGGCCGAGTGGGCGCTTAAGGCTAAGGACTCTTTTGGAAAGCCTGTCGGCGGCGAGGGGACGGTGCGGATATTCGACCGCTCGCTTGAATATTACCAGAAGGACGCCGGCTTCTGGAGCGACGGGCTGTACGAGAAACGCCGTTCTGATTCGGACGGCCGCGGCTCGCTGTTCACTCCTTATCCCATTGCCCTGCCTATAACCACCGGTCTCATACGGCGCATGTTTGACGCTTTCAGCAAAGCGTATGAAGAGGAGCGTCTGGCGGCTTTCAGGATAAATTCCTCAAGGATTTACGCTTCAAGAGGAAGATTCGGCAGGATGAAGGGCATGCTTGACATGGGAGAAGCTGACGGTGAAATAATGCCAAGTCCCGCCGCCGCGTCTATGAGCGGCGGCGCCGGGCTTGCGGCCAGAGGCAATGCGGCCCCGCAGATGGCGGAGATGAAAATGAGGAAAAGCGACAAAGCTGAGGCCGCGCCCGCTTATCCGCGCGAGGAACTTGCTCCGGTGCAGGTAAGGAAGGACTTTTCCGAGACGGCTTATTTCAACCCCCAGCTTAAGGTGTTAAAAGGGACTGGAAAATTCTCTTTTACCATCCCCGAGCGGCTCACAAGCTGGAAGGTGAGTTCCTACATGATAACAAAGGATATAAAGCGCGGGAAAGCAGAGGCTTTGACGGTCACGAAAAAAGACCTTATGGTCAGGCTGGATATACCGCGCTTCTTCAGGGAGGGTGATAGATCCGTTCTTACGGCGGTCATAAATAACGAGACCGACGCCGAGCTGTCGGGAGAAGTGGCCCTCTCAGTTACCAAGGAAGGGGACTCAGCCGAAAGCAGTTTCGCGCTGACGGAGCTTTCAAAACCGTTCACCGTAAAGGCGCACGGCACCACCCCGGTTTACTGGGATATCGCGGCTCCGCTTGGCACAGGCGCATATAAAGTACGCGCCATCGCGCGCTCGGGCGCGCTTTCGGACGCGCAGGAAAACGACCTGCCCGTGCTTCCCTCAAGGGAGCGCCTTATCGCCACGCTGGTGGCCATGCTTGACGGCAAGGTTTCCAAAGAGCTGAAGCTGAGCGAACTTGCGGAGGCCGACGACAGCAGGATAATGGAGTCCATGCATCTGGAAGTTCAGCCGCAGCTTATACTTACGGTGTTGAACAGCCTGCCTTCCCTGGTGCATTATCCCTATGAGTGCACCGAACAGCTGCTGAACCGCTATGTGCCGCTTGCCATAACAAATAGTTTTTACAACCGCTATCCCGAGCTTAAAGCCGCGGTCGCAAAAATCCCCAAACGCACCACTATAACGCCGGCCTGGGAGCGGGATAACCCGGTCAGGATGATGACCCTGATGGAAACTCCGTGGGAAGAAGCTTCCAAAGGCATGAAATCATACTGGCCGACCATAGATATGCTGGACCCGAAAGTGGTGGCCGGGGAAAAAGAGGACGCTATCACAAAGCTTAAGGCTTATCAGAATTTTGACGGCTCGTTCCCGTGGTTTCCCGGCGGGCGACCCGACCTTTACATGACGCTCTACGCGCTTGAGGGACTGGCCGAGGCCGCCCGCTACAATGTGGCTATACCCGAAGACGTGGCGAAAAGAGCGCTGAATTATGTGTTCGCCGAGATCCCGCGCCATATGAAAGCCGAGGAAGGCGAAACCTCGTTCATACTCTATGCCGCTTATGTCGTCACTTCTTTCCCGGAAAAATGGCCTGAGCATAAAACCGCGCTTTCCTATGCCAAGCTCTGGGTGGATTTCGCGGATAAGCACGCTAATGCCCTGACTCCGTTCGGCAAGGCTTACGCGGCGTATGTTTATCACCGTCTGGGCGAGCATGTTAAAGCGGAAAGTTACCTGGCCCGTGCCATGGACGGCTCGCGCGCAGACGCGATAGCCGGGCTTTACTGGACGCCCGAGAAAATATCCTGGCTCTGGTACAACGACTCCGTGGAAAAGCACGCTTTCATACTGCGGACGCTGCTCGCGCTGAAGCCCAAAGACCCGCGCATCGGCGGCATGGTTCAGTGGCTGCTTTTCAGCCGCAAGACCAGCGAGTGGAAGTCCACCAAGGCTTCCGCCGCGGCTATATATTCGCTGCTGGACGTGATGAAGTCCAAGGGCGCGTTCGATAAAGAGGAATCGTTCAAAATAAACTGGGCTGATACCCAGGATTCCGTTACGCTGCAGCCGTTTGACTGGGCGGGCAAGCCGCTGCGCTGGTCCAAATACGGAAAGGATATAACCGCGCGCGATGTTTCGGCCACAATAGAGAAGACCGGGCCGGGGCTCGCCTTCGCTTCGCTTACCGGCATATATACGACCAACAAGCTTGCCGCCGAGTCACCGTCAGGGATGATGAACATTTCGCGTAAATATTATCTGCGCGCGAAGGAAGGGGACAACTATATTCTGAGGCCGCTCACTTCGGGCTGCACGGTGGCGGTGGGGGACCAGATAGAGGTGCAACTGGGGGTAACCACCAGGAGCCAATTCGAGTATGTGCACATTAAGGACCCGCGCGGGGCGGGTTTTGAGGCGGAAGAGCTGCTGAGCGGCTGGAAGTGGGACCAGTTATCGCGTTATGAGGAGCCGAGGGATTCTCTGACCAACTTCTTTGTGTCATGGCTGCCGCATGGTGAATACATTCTTAAATACCGGGTCAGGCCCACGACGCCGGGCACATACAGGATAGGCTCGGCGGTGATGCAGTCCATGTACGCACCGGAATTCGCGGCGCACTCGGACGGTTTCATGCTGAGTGTGAAATAAAGAGTCCCTTATAAGGGAGCCGGCAAATTCTCTGCGCGCTCCAAGACCGGGTTTTCTAAGAAGATGTCCGGGGTCTTCCGCCGGCTCCGGAACGCGCCGGCCCGCACAGCGGTCCGGCTTGAACGGTCCTCGCCGCCCCTAATGAGAGGGATTCGCTCCAGACCCCGGCCGTAAACCCTCAAAAGGAGCGCGCAGAAAATCCGCCGTCTCCCTTTTTAAAAGGCAGAGGGGACGCTGCACGATATCTCAATACTTTTATTTCCCCTAAGTAAAATAGAACGGTTCTATCATTTTGGTTTGCCGGGTTCCTTTTTTGTGTTCTTTGCGCCAAAACTCCTTTCCATTGTTTTGATAAATCCTTCGCCGACAAGCGCCTTTTTTATTGCAAGAAAGTTGACAGTAAAAAAATAGTTGACAATATGGATATCGGTTCCATATAATATGCTGGGACTGAAAAACATCATATACCTTAGGGAGGCCAACAAATGAAATGGTCACATGTAATTCTAACGTGCAGCCTGTTTCTGACTGGTTGCTCGACAATTGATATGTTAGTCAAGCCGACGGCGAAATTGCCGGATATGGCTAAAGCCGCGGAACAGGAAAAGAGCGATTTCGTGCAGAAGAACCTAAAATTTAGCGGCGCGCACAGAAGTTGGGCGCAGAGTATGGAAACAATGAAGGGATGGGCTGATAAAAAATACTGGAAAATATTCACCTACATGTTCGTGAAACCGGAAATCAGCGTGGAACCGTTGAAAAAGGTGAAAAAAGTGGCAATTCTCAGTTTTGACGTGCGTGTGGACGCTAAGCAGCAGAAAAGAACAAGCACGAGCGACGCAGGTTATGTTACTGTGGAGACAACCCACTATGGCGCTATTGATATGTCGGCGTTGCAACCGTTTGCTAACACGATGTATGATGAAATGAAAGCGGGTCTGGAACGGCAGGGGATAGCGGTAATTTCCGACGAACTGGTTAAGAATAATACCGATTATCAGGCGCTGGATTATAAAGAAGTGGAAGAGGTGGAACTCAAACAGGGAGCGGCGGACTGGTGGAACGGTACAACTGAAGCCTACGGCTTAAAGCAAATCGATGCGGCTAAAATGACGGGATTGTACTGGGAACGGGAGGAAAGAAAAATATACGGCGACGCAAGAGTCGATAAGGCAAAAGCATCGGGCGGCCTCAAAGGGGCGATGCGGTCTATAAGCGGCGCGGACAAACAGGTTGAAAGGGGCAAACATCTGCAAAACGCCGCCAGAGCATTAGGCGTGGACGCGGTAATTTTGGTGAAGAATAATATCGGCATGAATTTCGGCGTGTCTAAAACATACAAACTTCACTACGGGTTCCGGGACGGCGGCTCGGGAGTGGCGGTGGACATGCTGTTCGCCGACGAAATAAAGCCTATCTGGAGTGCTGAAATAGTAAAAAAAATAGAGGTGCCCACTAAAGTAAAATCGCCGAAGGGCGGAATCTTTAAGCCCCAGGATTATGACCTGGGCCTGGTCGCTCCCGACCTCGTCCTTGTTTATCACGACATCGCCGACCTGATCTCGCTTAAAATAAAGCTTGACCAGCAGAGGCCGGCTCCGGTAGCAAAATAGGCGGTAATAGGGGACGTTGCTTAAAGACTTAAAGATTAGAAACCCTCTCCTTTTTATGGATAAAAGGAGAGGGTTTTGTTTTTCGCTGTCTTTCTGGAATTTTTCTCCGTTGTGATTTTAAATAAAGCTTATCTTCAGGGAAGCCTTCAGGGTGCGGCCGGGCTGGGGGAAATAGCCGTTGTAACTATCCGCTGTCTCGGCGTAATGCCTGTCTAAGATGTTGTCGGCGCCTGCGCCCAGTTCCACCGCGCCGAAACTGCGCGTGACATAGATATCCGCGGTGAAGTAAGGGGGCAGTTTTATGCCCGTCCCGTCCAGTCCGGTGTACTGCCTGCTCACATATTTAGCCCGCGCAAAAATATCCGCCGGGCCGGTCTTAAAGCCGGCCAGCGCGGTGAACCGGCGTTTCGGGCTGAACTGCAGCAGCTTGTACGCGCCGGAGGATTCCCTGCCTTTGCTCAGCAGCCATGAATAGGCAAGCGTTGCCCTGAAGGCTCCGCTTTTATAGCCGGCCTCGCTCTCTGAGCCGAGGTTAAACGCCGAATCCAGGTTATAGGCAGCCCAGTTTTTGACCGGGTTCAGCGCTATACGGTTCTTTACGTCGGAATAGAACTCTGTGGCTGAGATGTAAAACCCGCAGTCCGAATTCCACTGCGCTCCGGCCTGCGAATGTATGGAGCTCTCCGGCTTCAGGCCGGGGGACCTGTCGGAGGCCGGCACGTACGGGTCGTACAGGTCGGCGAACGTGGGCGCCTGCCAGGCCTTTCCGGACTGGGCGGAAAATTTCCAGTTGAACGACGGTGAATATACCAGCGCCAGCTTGGGGCTGAGCTGGTTCGAGTAATGCTCGTTAGCATCATAGCGCAGCCCGGGCATTATTTCCAGCCCCGGCGCCGGGCGTATTATGTTCTGCGCGTAAAAGCCCCAGGTTTTCATGCTGTGGCCGCCGTAGGTGGGTGAGGTAAGCATGTCGCGTCCGTATTCCGCGCCCAGAACGGAGTCCCACGGCAGCGACAGTTTGGCCGAGGCCGCGCGATTGCGCGTCTTTATGAGCGTGCGCGACAGAAAGCCGTAATACCACTGCCTGGCGTCCAGGATGTTGTTCCCGAGCGAGGAGTTCACTGACAATCTTACGCCGCCGCCCAGCGACACATCGTAGCCTGCGCTAAGCAGGTTGACCTCGCCGGTCTGAAAATCGGTCAGGGAATTCGCCTCCCGTTCTTTTTTGCCGTCCCAGCCGGATATCGGCACGGGTGTGCCGGTCGGCAGGCCGTTATAGGAAACGGTATCAAAGCCTTTTAAGGAGATCTTTCCGGCGCCGCCAAAATCGTAAGAAGCGCGGCCGGTAAAGGAGTTTTTGTTGGAAGCCGAGTTCTGCTGGAAGCCGGAAGAATAGGCGCTGCGCCCGGTAAAAAAGACCTCCGCGGGACCCGAGGCCGCGCCGGTCTTAACGAAGGATGCCCTGCCTCCGTAGCTTTCCCATTCGTCGCCCGCCTCGGCCGTTTTTGTGCCGGGGTTCAGCCTGCCGCTGAGCAGGTGTATCACCCCGCCCTCCGCATTGGCCCCGTACACCGAGGACCACGCGCCCGGCATCACTTCCACTTTCTGTATATTCTCGGAAGGCAGGTTCGTCACGTCCACCGTGCCGGTGATATCGGCAGGTATCTTAACGTCGTCCAGCACTATCGCCACGCGCCGCGAAGAAAACCCGCGCATTGAAACCGTGCCGACGGAATTTTTACCGGCGGATCTGAGCAGCACCGACGGGATATAGTTCAGCAGGTCCGCGGCGGTGGCGGGTCTCTGTTCCGCCACTTCGTTTTTGTCCAGGACGGTAAAGTCCTGGGGCCGGATAAAGTCTTTCAGAATATATCGTGTGAGAGAGAAGAAAACTCCGCGGTTTTCTTCGGATACGGCATTTAGGGGTAACAGTAACAGCAGGGCAAGGCAATGCGGCAGGCGCTTTTTCATCTTTCCTCCGTCGAGGTATCGCCGCGCTATGGCGGAGAACGACATTCCTCTTTAGGAAAGACGCCTTCCCGCGAAAGCTGCGGCAATCCGGCGGTAGACCGGGCTTATCCCCTGCGCGCTGGGCGCGGGGCTTCACCGTTGCGGGGCAGCTCCGGGATATATCGCTAATTACCGGAATTCCTCCGCCAGATCGTTACTAGTATAACGCTTACTAAACAGCATTGCAAATATTGCTCACGGTCGCGTTTGTTTAATAGGATAACAACATGCCGGAAAAAAGCATCGTGCACGTTGATATGGACGCGTTTTTCGCGGCTATTGAGCAGCGAGATAATCCGGCGCTTAAAGGCAAGCCCGTTATTGTGGGCGCCGACCCCAAAGACGGCCGGGGGCGCGGGGTGGTTTCCACCTGCTCTTACGAGGCCAGAAAATTCGGCGTTAAATCGGCCATGCCCATCTCCGAGGCCTGGCGGCACTGCCCGACCGGCGTTTTCCTGCACCCTGATTTTAAGAAATACGAGGCCGCTTCCGAAGCTATAAGGTCCGTTTTCTACGAGTTCACCCCGGACATCGAGCAGGTAAGCATAGACGAGGCTTTTCTGGACATTACTCACAGCTCCCATCTGTTCGGCGGGCCGCTTGAAACCTGCAACAAAATAAAAGCCAGGGTAAAGGCTGTTACCGGCCTTACCTGTTCTCTCGGCATGGCGCCCACGAAGCTGGCCGCCAAAATAGCCTCGGATCTGAAGAAGCCGGACGGCCTGGTGGTCGTTAAAGCCGGGGAACTGAACGCTTTCCTGGGTCCGCTGGATATTTTAAAGATATGGGGCCTTGGTCCTAAAACCGCGCAGGCTCTGCGCGAGCGCGGCATAAATACCATAGGCGAGCTGGCGCTCTGTCAGGCACAGGAACTCTCCTTCCTTGGCAAAGCCGGACCCGAATTGCAGGCTCTGGCCCGGGGGAGCGATTCGCGCGAGGTAAAAGAGGAAGGCGGGGTAAAATCGGTCGGCAATGAAATAACTTTTGAAACCGACACCTCGGACGAGAGAGTGGTTAAAGAGTCCCTGCTTGCCCTTTGCGATAAAGTCTCTTCCCGCCTGCGCGCTCAGGGCCTGAAGGGCCGGACCATAACCCTGAAAATAAGGCTGGAGGGCTTTTTAACCTATACCAGGGCCGTAACGCTTGCCTTCGCCACCAATTTCACGGATGTAATAAACGAACACGCGCTGAAACTTTTCCGGGCTTTTTCCGCCGAAGGCGGACCCGCCGGACTGTTTGGCAGGAAAAAGGGCAATAAAAAAATAAGACTATTGGGCGTTAAAGTTTCGGCTCTTATGCCGGCGGATTTAAAGGAATCCCTTTTTGAGGATAAATATGACACGCGCCGGGAAAATACACATAAAGCAATTGAAGCGATAAGGAAAAAATTCGGCCGCGGAGCCATTTACCGCGCCGGAGGCAAGAAGGAGATATGAGAGCGAATATCCAATAGCGAATGGCGAATAGGGAACAGGGGATAGTTACCGGGAGCGAAGAAGAGAAATCCCGCGATACGGGGAAATGCGGGCGCGTCACCGCCGATTGGTTGTGCTATCGTCGGGGGAGCGCCCCGGGGTGTCTGGCGGAAGAGGCGGCGGCGCCAGCTTCGGGAGGGCCGCCATTTCGGTGATAGACTGTTCTATCTCGGCAATGGTGCAGGGCTTCCTGATGAAACGCACCCGCGGGCTTGCCGGCACCATCCTGCGTATCAGGCCGGTCACTATGGAAGAAAAGAAGATAACGGGGATAGTGGCTGTTTCCGGGTGCTTGCGCAGTTCCTCATAAACCTCCACTCCGTTGGCGCCCGGCATGTTGAAGTCTATCGTTATCACGTCAATATGCAATTTGCGGGCTTTTTCCACGCCGGATTTTCCCTCTAAGGCGGTGGTGACTACGAAACCCTGGTGTATAAGATGGTCTTTTAAGAGAGTGGATATGTCCTCGTTGTCATCGATTATCAACACCGATTTGGGCATAGGCATAACGGTAATTATATAATATCTTACCAGTCTATAAAATAGCGGGAACTGAAAAGCCTAAAGGGCATAAGTTCGTTTTTTCAGCGCCCCCTATAAATAGGGCCCGGAGTACATTTCTAATAAAGTTTGTTGTTTTCATAGGATACCTGAATATGGCTATTTCAAAAGTGCTGGAATTTGAGCGTAAAGTAACGCCCGATGAGATAGACGGGCTGGGGCATGTGAACAATATGGTCTATCTGCTCTGGTGCCTGGACGCGGCGACCGCGCATTCCAAAGCCGCGGGCTGGGGTGTGGAGCGCATGCTCGCCATGGGTTCGGGCTGGGTGATACGCCGCCACGAAATAGACTACCTGCTGCCGGTAAAACCGGAGGAAACGGTGATCATGCGCACCTGGGTGGAAACGGCTGAACGCGCCTCATCCGAGCGTCGTTATGAAATTTACAGGCGTTCCGACGGCAAAATGGTCTGCTGCGGGCGCACAGTATGGGTGTGGATAAATTATAGTACGGGCCGGCCAAGCCGCATACCGCAGGAAGTTGTACAGGCTTTCAGCGCCTGGGAACCGGGGGAAAGGCTGAAGGCTGAAGGCTGAAGGCTGAAGGCTGAAGGCTGAAGGCTGAAGGCTGAAGGCTGAAGGCTGAAGGGTGTAAGACGACTAAACCGCTGCTCTTATATCAAGCGGGATTTTCAGCTTTTAACCGGCACTATGACGTAGATATATTCGCGTTGGGCGGCATTCTTGAAGCAGCTTTGGGTCAGGGTTTCACAGCCGTCGCTGCAGGCCCGGTTCGGCCTTACAAGGACTTCTATATGGCCGCTGGTCGGGCTGAATCCGCATATCCCTCTTCCATAAACGATTATGCTGCCGAGAGGAATTTCTGCCGTGTCCGAAGGCGTGGGTATTCTGGCCAGTTTAAGCTCTTTACGCATCGTCTGGGGATTTTTAACCGCCCACTGGGCGAAATTTACCGCGCGCGCTGAACCTATTCCCAACTGGCCCCATTGTGCGGGCTTTATTACGCCGGCGTTCTGCATGTGGTAGGTCACATATTCATAACAGCGGTGGCTGAAATATCCAAGGTTGCCCTTTGCGGCGGCTTTGGCGAGCTTATTGGCCATTTCAGCGTCATAATCTTCAGGCGCGGAAATCTCATCGATTTTGGAAGGCGTGGGAGGCTCAAATTTCATATCGGCCTGCGCCGCTTCGGCCGCCTGAAAAGACCCTATCCAGTTCTCCTGGCTGAAATCAAAATCCTCAGCCCTCAGCCCGCAGACTTGAAACAGCAGCACCGCGCAGCCCGCCGCCAGAATTGGTTTTTTCATATTAACCTCTGAACATAGTCTAATGCATACCCTTTGTGACAACAAGCGATAAAATACCCATCCGGCGGTAGGCCTTTCGGCCCAATTTTTAAATGGCGGAATGTCGAGGAATGGGAGATATTTCCCGTTATATTATTCCGTGGAAAACCAGGATTATCGGGGGCTTAAACGAAGGTTTTGCGGCAGGGGATTTAGAAACCGGCAAGAAGTTGTTTGAATTTGTTGAAATATTCCGTTACCAGCGCGACATATCTCTTTGTTTCTTTGAAAGGGGGGACGCCATGGTATTTTCTCACATTGCCGGGGCCTGCGTTGTAGGCGGCCAGAGTATTTGCGAAGCCGGCGCCGCCCGGATGGCACTGGGCAAGACTTAAAGTATCATCCGCGCCGAATTCACTCCAAAGAGTTTTAAGATATTTTACCCCGTATTTTATGTTCACTTCGGGTTCCCATAGCGTTTTGGCGTTTTTCAGGCCCAGGCATCTGGCTGTGCTCGGCAGCACCTGCATCAGGCCCACGGCTCCCGAAGGATTGTACGCTTTGGGGTCAAATGAGGATTCTTTCTGGATGACGGCGAGTATCAGGTTGATGTCCACGTCTTGGGCTGCCGCCTCTTTTTTTGCCATTTCAAAGTAGGGTATCTTTTGTGATTGAGCCGGCTGCGCGCTTTTTGAGAGGCGCTCATTAAACGGATTGAAAAGTTCGGCGCCGGCGTCATGTTCCGCGTCCGGCTTTACCAGAAAAGCGTCTTCGGCGGGCAATCCCGCGTCATTAACATCAGACTGCTCAACAGAGCGCGGCACGGGGGCTGGCGCCTGTATGCGCGTTTCGGGGGCCGATCCAAATAATTCGTCAATAGCCTGGGCTTGCGCCGGAACCGGAACGGCTATAACGGCCAATAATAATAACTTTAATGTCGCGGGCATAATCCCCCTCTGCATAGTATATGGAGAAGGGCTTGACTTGTCAAGGGTCTATGGGCCGCAGGCCGGCGGAAGGATAAATAAGGGACTTTTAATCCGAATTCTTCAGTTGTCCGCCCTGGGCGGACGACTCCAATTGCAGGATTCGGGTTAAAACGGTGCCGGTTATTCCTCTTTTTCCGCTTTAAGTATGTCGGTTTTAGTTATGCCTTTCGCTTTGGTCGCGGCTATGGAGAATTTGGGGTTAACTTTTATCACAGTGGCCGTGCCCACCTTTTCCTGTTCCGAGCCCAGCGATTCGCCTGTGTCTGGGTCGGTCATTTCCTCGCTCGGGCGGTAAATGGAATAAACGGCGCCGACCTCCTCGCCGTCGGCCGCGCCTGAGTTTATATACAGCCGGTTGCCGGTTATTTTTATTATTTTAACCGCCCCGCCGCCGGCCTCGTCGAATTTTTTGCCGAGCTCACCTGCCACGGTGTCTACGGCCTTGCGGGCGGCCTTGCCGAGTATGGTTTCGTCGAAGCCTTCTTTACCGAAATCAAAACTGGGAGCGATGCTTACATTCCCGGAAATCTCAGAGCTTGATTTTTCACCTTCGCCCGAGGCCGACGCGGCTATCTGGCCGGAGGTGGTGTCTATGGCGCGCGCGTCTATGACCACGCGGGCCTTGCTCTTTGAAATTTTCGCCCCGCCGCCGAAGGGCAGCACTTTTTCAAGCCCGCCCACGCCTATCTTCGAGTCTTTTATGCCGAACTCCGTAACGCTGCCCGTCACGATGTAACTTGCCCCCAGCAGCCGGCCTATTTTCGCGGCAGTCTGGGCGGTAACGGCTCCGGAAGCTCCCAGTTTCTGCTCTTCCATTACCATTTCAAGCTTCTCGCGTTCTATTAAAGTGTATTTCTTCGTTTCCGCCAGCGCCGTAACCAGCATGTCGGAGAGCCCCGTGCCTATATTGCGCCAGTTATAGTGATTGTTGGATTTATCCGTAAGGTCCATAACGCAGATTATCTTTTTCCCGCCGCAGAAGCCGGCGGAAGCAAGCCCCGCCAGCAGCAGCGCGGCAGCGAACGCCTTCAGGCATGATTTGTTCATAAAACCTCCAGTTAAACGGTGTTTCTATATTAGCAAATAGCCGCGCTTTTTTAAATCGGCGGGCGCTGCGTTTTGGTAAAATATAGACACAGTAAAAAGGAGCGTGGAAATATGAAAATGGCGAAAAGAATTTTTCTGTTCATGGCGGTCAATGTCCTTATCCTTGTGACGCTGTCTTTCACGCTGAATATTCTGGGCGTGCGGCCCTACCTCAGCGCACAGGGCATAGACTACGGTTCGCTCATGATCTTCTGTCTTGTGTGGGGCATGGGCGGAGCTTTCATTTCGCTCGGCCTCTCAAGGATCATGGCCAAGTGGATGATGGGCGTTAAGGTTATTGACCCGAATACCTCCGACCCCGTTCTCTCCTCGCTGGTGCAGACGGTGCATAACCTGGCAAAGGCGGCGGGCCTGCCGAAAATGCCGGAAGTGGGGTATTACAACAGCCCCGAAATAAACGCCTTCGCCACCGGGCCGACCAAAAGCCGCGCGCTGGTCGCCGTTTCCGCGGGACTTCTTCAAAGTATGGACCGCGAGCAGCTGGAAGGGGTGCTGGGCCATGAAATTTCCCATGTCTCTAACGGCGACATGGTAACCATGACGCTCCTTCAGGGCGTGATAAACGCTTTTGTAATGTTCCTCGCGCGTGTTATAGCCTTTTTTATCACCCGCTCAAAGGACGGAGAGCGGTCAAGCCCCTGGATGAATTTCCTTATAGTCATGGTCCTTGAAATAGTGTTAAGCGCTTTCGGCATGATAGCCGTGGCCGCGTTCTCAAGGTGGAGGGAATTCCGCGCCGACGCGGGCAGCGCGCGCCTGGCGGGCAGGGAGAAAATGATCAACGCTCTTGAAGCCCTTCGCAGAACCACCCAGTACGCGGACCTTACCGGCAACGCCTCCGTGGCCTCAATGAAAATCGCCGGCAAGCCGAAACGGTTTTTCGGGCTATTTGCCACGCATCCGCCGCTTGAGGCGCGCATTGAACGCCTGAAAGCCGGGTTCTGAAATGATATAATCTTAAAAACAGGGCAGGGGGCGTGGACGCATGAAAATACTTATTGCCGAAGACGACGCACCGGTTCGCGAAATGCTTTGCGCTTTTATTTCCGAGCTGGGCCACGAGGTTACCCCGACCGAAAACGGCCAGGAACTGGTTAAACTGGCCATGGCCGAACGGCCGGACCTGATAGTCACCGACATGCACATGCCGGGGATGACCTGCGATTCCATGATATCCATGATAGAAATGTACTCTCCCCTTTCCGGCATACCGATCATAATAGTGACCGGCGCCACAAAGAGCGAATTGGCTGACTCCGGCATATCCAAAGGGATCCCGATCATCGCAAAGCCGGTGGATTTCGACCAACTGGCGGCCGAAATAAACAAAGTGGTTCAAAAGCTAGGCGGAAATCAGTATGTGCGGAAGATATTCCCAAACTTTTGAGCTTGCCGAAGCTATAAAGCGCTTTTCCCTGAAACCTCCGCCATTCAACTGCAAGCCCAGCTATAACATTGCTCCCGGCGCGATGTCCCCTGTTGTCTGCGTTGGCGGGATGAAACTGCTTAAATGGGGCTTTGTCCCCTCCTGGGCGGCTCCAAAAAACTCTTCCGGTTCCGTCAGCGCGCCAAACAACCCCGCCCGCCTGCCGCTTTTTTCCGCCGGTAATCCGCTTGAAAGTAAATTTGCCGCCTCCGAAACCGCCGGGCCTCCTGAAAACGGGCCTGACAGGGAAGGTTTTATAAACGCGCGCGCGGAGGGCATAGCCTCGCGGCCCGTTTTCAGAAATGCGTTTTATAAAAGCCGCTGCCTTGTGCCGTGCGACGGCTTCTACGAGTGGCACAGCTCCGCCGGCGCCAAAATACCCTATCGTTTTGAAATGCGCGATAAGGGCCTGTTCGCCATGGCCGGAGTTTATGAAGAAGCCACCGGCACTTACGCGGTGATAACGGCCGCGGCCAACGCTCTGGTGCGCGCCATTCATCACCGTATGCCGGTGATTATTGAAAAAAGGCACGAGGCGCTCTGGCTTGACCCGAAGATGAAAGACACTGAAACCCTGCTGCCCCTCCTGCGCGGTTACGACTCCTCCCTTATGCACGGCTATCGCGTGTCCGACCTGATAAACGATCCGAAGAACGATTCGCCGGACTGCCTGAAGCCTTTTTAAATGGACGCTAAAATCCCGCCCGGCCTGATTTTGTAGAATATGCTTCTCTCTTATGGCAAAAAACCGGTGCCGCCTGCTTTTGGTTTTCTTGGAAATTTTCCTGCTTTTTTCATTTCTCACTCGCGTCGCGCTTACCGTCCTGGTCCGGGGTGAATTGAACGGGGGCCTTTTCGGGCTTTTTAAAATATTCGCCGCCGGTTTTTTCTATGACCTGGCCGCCGCCTCTTACGCCGGCGTTCCGCTTGCTCTTTACCTGCTTTTCGTGCCGCAGAATATTTACGCGCACAAATATCACAAGTATTTCATTTACTCCCTGTTTTTTGCCGCCGCCTGGCTGCTCGCCTTCAACGGCGCGGCCGAGTATCTATTTTTTTACGAATTCGGAGTTCGTTACAATTTTATAGCCGTGGATTACCTGGTTTACACCCATGAGGTGTCGGGTAATATCAGGGAGTCGTATGATCTCGCGCTTATACTGCCGTCGCTGGCGGCCGTTTCAGCCGGAGCCTTGTTTTTATGGCGCGGCGCGCTTGAGCGTTCTCTTCAGGCGGTAACGCCCTTTAAAAAGCGGCTGGCCCCGGTCCTTATGCTGCTTGCCGCGCCCGCGCTTGTTTTTTTTGCCGTGGACGCGCGGTTTTCCCGAATATCCGCCAACGAATACGCGAATGAGCTGGCTTTAAACGGCCTTTACGCTTTCGGCTCGGCTTTTATCAATAACGAACTGTCATATGACAAGTTTTACGCGACTGCCGATGTCGACGGGGCATTTGTGAAAGTGCGCCGCGCGATAAGCGTTCCCGGAGATGTTTTTACGGCCGGGCCGAGAGACATAAAAAGGCCGGTGCAAGCCGCGCGGCCCTTTAAAAAACTGAATGTGATAGTGCTTATTGAGGAGAGTCTGAGCGCGGAATATTTCAGGGCTTTCGGCGCGGCCAAAGGGGAGGATACCCTGGCCAATCTGGACGCGCTGGCCGGCAGGTCGCTGTTTTTTAACAGGTTCTACGCCGCCGGTACGCGCACGGTGCGGGGGCTGGAGGCCATCACGCTTTCCATTCCGCCGCTGCCCGGCACTTCCATAATAAAGCGGCCTGACAACGGGGGTTTTTTTTCATGGGGTTCGGTGATGTCGGCCCGGGGCTACGAGAATAAATTTATTTACGGCGGCCACGGCTATTTTGACAACATGAACGCGTTCTTCTCAAAAAATGGTTTTGGCATAGTTGACCGCGTGGATTTCTCCAAAGATGAAATAACCTTTGCCAATATCTGGGGCGTCTGCGACGGCGACCTGCTGGCCAAAACGCTGAAGGAAGCCGATAAAAGCTATAGCGCGCGCAAGCCGTTCTATTATATGGTGATGACCACTTCGAACCACCGGCCCTTCACCTATCCGGAAGGGAAAATAGACATACCGCCATCCGCGCACAGCAGACGCGGGGCGCTTAAATATTCCGATTACGCGATAGGCGGGTTTTTAAGTGAAGCCGTTAAAAAGCCCTGGTTTAAGGATACGGTTTTTGTTATTACCGGCGACCACTGCGCCAATTCCGCCGGCAGGGCCGAAATCCCGGTGGGAAATTACCACATACCGCTTTTGATTTATTCGCCGGCCAATATAAAACCCGCCCGGATAAATACTCTGGCAAGCCAGATAGACATAGCCCCCACGGTGCTCGGGCTGCTGGGTTTCAGTTATGAAAGCGTTTTTTTCGGTAGGGATATTATGCGCGGCAGGCCCCGCCATTTTGGTTCCAATGTAAATCCAAAAGAGCTGGACGGGCCGGAGGGCAGGGCTTTTCTGTCCACTTACCAAAAATTGGGTTACCTTAAGGACGGCAGGCTGGCCGTGCTGGGACCTAAAAAATATCTTAAATCTTACTCCTGGGACGAGCCCGCCCAGGCTTTAACCGTAAAAAGCGACGCGGAACTTGAAAACGAAGCCGTCGCTTTCTACCAGGCCGCCAATTACATTTACAAAAACCGCCTTAACCGCCTGCCCTGACCAAAATAAAACCCCGCACTTCGGCCCTCTTGGGGGAAAAGTGCGGGGTTAAATGCGCGGAAGTTTCAGTTCAGCAGCTGCGCGCTCAGGATATAGTCCAGTTTCGGGAAATCCTTTTTCAGGTAGACGTTGCCTTCCGTCTGCACGCGGCCCTGGTAGGGGCCCATGCCGGACGGGGCGCCCTCGCCGTAGCCGGAGTAAATGCTTTCAACCACATTCATGCCGTCCGTAACCTTGCCGAACGGCGAGAAACCCGACCGGTCCAGATTTGCGTTATTGCCGTAGTTTATGAAGAACTGGGTGGTGCGGGTGTTCGGTCCGGCCATTGCGTAAGAGATATAGCCCTTCCTGTTGGATTCCACCACCGGGTCATCCGGAATATTCGCGGCATGCCACACCGTGTTAAGGGCCGGGTCGCCGTGTATGCCGAATTGCACCATGAAGCCTTCAATAACACGGAAAAAGGCGATATCGGTGAAATAGCCGATCTTTACCAGGTTGTAGAACCTGTCCGCGCCCAGCGGCGACCAGGAACGGGTTACTTCCAGCGTGAAATCTCCCTTGGTGGTGGTGAACTTTACTTTAAAGGTTTCGGGTGCTTTGGCGTTAGCGAGCGCCGGGTTTTTAAGGTTTGCCATGTCGGGTTTTGTCTCCTGTGTTTTTGTTTCCGGGGCTGTTTCCCGGGACTGCGCGGTTTCCTGCGCTTTGGGCGCGCATGACGCGGCGAAAACTGCCGCGAAAACAAGCGTCAAGTGTGCGGTTCTCATATCTTACCTCCTGTCGTGCATAAATATTATAATAAATAAATACGGTTAGGGAGGAATTATGGCGGTAAAAATTACGGCTTCTTACATTGGCGACGACAAAGTCGAACTCACCCACGGCCCGAGCGGCACTAACCTGATTACCGATTTGCCGGTTGATAACGGCGGACGCGGGCGGACTTTTTCTCCCACGGACCTGGCGGCGGCGTCCATGGCTTCCTGCGTGCTTACCATAATGAGCAGGGTGGCCGCGCGGGAGGGAATAAAATTTGAAGGCGCGTCCTTTGAAATAGAAAAGCACATGCAGGAGAACCCGCGCCGCATAGCAAAGCTTACCGGCGCCATAACCCTGCCGGCCGGGCTTAAGCCCGCGCAAAGGGAAAAACTGCTGGCCTGCGTGAAGGCGTGTCCCGTAAGCCGCAGCCTGCACCCGGATATAAAAATCGAGCTGGAGTTCCGCTGAGGTTCAATACTTGTATAATTACGATGTCAGGAAACTTAAAATATCGGAGGATAAAATGATCGATATAAAGAAACCGCTGTTCGCCGCGGCGGCGCTGGCAATGCTTGCCGGGTCCGTTTGGGCCGCGGAGAAGAAAGAAGCTCCCAAAAAGCCGGAGGCCACTACGCTTGAGAACCTGCAAACGGCTTTTAAAGCCGAGTCCAACGCCAAAGCCCGCTACGAGGCCTTTGCCGTTAAGGCGGACGCGGAAGGCTACGCCGGGGTGGCAAGCCTCTTCCGCGCCGAGGCGCTGTCCGAAGGCATACACGCCGTTAAGCACGCCAAAGCCCTGGAAGCGCTTGGGGTGACAGCCACGGCGGAGATAAAGCCGCCCGCGGTAAAGTCCACGATAATGAATCTGAAAGAGGCGCTTAAGAGCGAGAACAACGAAGGCAAGAAAATGTACCCGGCTTTCGCGAAGCGGGCCATGGCCGATAAGAACGATAAAGCCGCCATGAGCTTTAAAGGCGCGATGGCCACAGAGGCCAGCCACGCCAAACTTGTCTCGCAGGCTTTGGCTAAAATTGGTAACTGGAAGGCTAAAAGGAAATTTATTGTCTGCCGGACCTGCGGTTACACCACAGGCGACCTCAACATTAAGCTTTGTCCCGTCTGCGCCCAGCCGCGCGAGCAGTTTACGGAAGTGGAGTAAAAGTGTTTTGATAGCCGGCGCCGTTCATCGCGGGCGGCGCCGGTTTTTCTTCCCATGAAAAAAATTCCCCTATTTATTTTCCCGGCCGGCGTAATCGCGGCCATAGGTCTTTGGCTTTTTAATTCTCTTAATTCCCCCGTAGGCAGCCTGTTCGAGGATTCCGCCGGCCGCCTGCTGGCTTTCGGGCGTCTGGCAGGGATATTGGCCGCTCTGGGCATACTGGCCCAGCTGCTGCTTATTTCGCGCGTGAAATGGGTTGAGCCGCTTTTCCGCCCCGGACGGCGCATAAACGCGCATCATTTGGAGGGCCTGCTGATCCCCCTTGTTCTTGTTCTGCATCCCATCCTTGTGATCATGTCTTCTGCCGTTCAAAACGACCTGTCTTTTTTTGCCCAGTGCCGGAATATGCTCGGCTGGGAAGGAATTTTGGCCGCGGCGGCCGGGATGCTGATTGTTTTCACTGCCGTTTTCCTGTCTCTGCCGGCGGTAAAAAAACGGCTTAATTACAAGGTCTGGCGCGGCTCCCATCTGCTGCTTTATGCGGCGCTCGGCCTTTTTGTCGGCCATCAGCTGGAACTGGGAGGGGATGTCAACGGCAATTTTTATTTTGCCATGGTCTGGTACTCCTTATACGGTTTCGTCCTGGCGACACTTGCCTGGTGCCGTTTTATCAAGCCGTTCTGGCTTGCCCGAAAACGCGGCCAGCCGGGCGCGTTATGAGGTTTGTCACTTTAAAGACGGTTACTATTACTGCGGTTCTTGTTGGCGTGGCGGCGGTTTTGATTTCAGTATCCGGGCCAGCTAGAAAATCCGTTAAACCGGAGGGGACAGCGATGGAAAAAGAAAATCTTAAACCTGAAACGGCAATACTTGCGGGCGGCTGTTTCTGGGGCATGGAAGAGGTAATCCGCAAAATACCGGGTGTAACCGGCGCGCGGGTGGGTTATACCGGCGGGAATTTTGAGAACCCAAAATATGAGGATGTGAAAACCGGAAAAACCGGTCACGCCGAGTCAATAGAGATACAGTTTGACCCTGTAAAACTTTCGTATGGGGCGTTGCTGGACCTTTTCTTTAGAATGCACGATCCCACCACGCCGAACCGCCAGGGCAACGACATAGGCGCACAGTACCGCTCCGCCATTTTTTACTTAAGCGCTGAACAGCAAAAAGAAGCTGCCGCAGCTGTTAAAAGGGCGCAGTCTTCGGGACTTTGGAAAAGACCCGTCACCACGGAAATCTCCCCGGCCAAAAAATTCTGGCCAGCGGAGGAATATCATCAGGACTATCTAAAGAAGCATCCGGGCGGCTATACCTGTCATTACATCAGGGGATAAGCCACCGGTCATAAAGCCGTATGCGTAATAAACGCCATATGCAAAACCACTGCCATATGCCAGAAGCCATAAGCTGTAAGCTTATAAGGAACTCCTTAAAAAACATATGGCATACGGCAGATGGCATAAGGCACTTTATGGCCTATGGCTTAAAGCTTATGGCTGCCTTTCTTTTTCTGTTTGCCTGCGGCGGTCCCGACGCCGGAACAAAACCGGCGCCGTCCGGCGAAAGCGCTGAATGGAAAAAAGGAGACCCAGTGAAAAAACTCACGCCGTTGCAGTATGATGTCACTCAGAAATGCGGCACCGAACCCGCTTTCAACAATGAATACTGGAACAATAAAAAAGAGGGGATCTATGTGGACATTATTTCGGGGGAGCCGCTTTTTTCATCCGCGGATAAATTTGACTCCGGCACCGGCTGGCCCAGCTTCACAAAACCGATAAAAGATGATACCGTGGCCGCGAAGCCGGACAAAAGCCTTTCTATGGAGCGCGTGGAAGTGCGCGGCAAAAGATCGGATTCCCATCTTGGCCATGTGTTTGAAGACGGCCCGAAACCCGGCGGACTCCGCTATTGCATTAACTCGGCCGCGCTCAGGTTCATACCTAAAGAAGACCTGCAAAAAGAAGGCTACGGCGAGTATTTAGCGCTTTTCAATAAATAGGAGCCGTTCGTATGAAAGCCATAGCCCCTGCTACGGCACTTACGCAGGTATTGAAAAAGTCAGCGGCTCCTGAATAACCGGCTTTGCCCGGGCAGCCTTAACCCGAATACTGCACTTATGCCTGGCAATAGTCCAGCACAAAAAACGGCGTGCTGTCAGGCCGGCTTTTTGGTTTGCTTGGCGATATGCGCCCAGGCCTCTTTTAGTTCTTTTGTCAGGTGCTTTATTTCCGCGGAACCCACTTGTCCCAGTCTCTCATAACGTCCGGCAACATCTTCCACCAGGGCAAAATAGGCTTCCTTGTTCACTTCTTTCATCTCTTTCATCTTTTCCAGCACATCACCTTTCATTTTAAGCGTCCAGGCGGCTATCTTCTTCCTGTTCTTCTCTCCGCGCTTCCCAGTGAGAAAATATGTTCCCGCCGCGGCTATAGCCGCCAGAATCAGTCCCGCTCCTGCCAGTTTGGTCGATTTTTTCATAATGCCTCCCCGCTTTTTTCTATACAGCAATAATACAAAATAAAGCCGCGTCCCGGCTGACCGAAAACAGAAGGGATAATATCCGTATCTGCCGTTTGGATCGGTATAGTGTTGAAGTATTGTGCGTCTTGTCAGGGGTACTCGAACCGGAACTTCTCCATCAGGGTGTTGATGGCTTTTTGCACGCGTTCGTTGGCGTAGTGGTGCTTGCTGCAAAGCAGCCAGAGATTCTCGCTGATGCCGATAGGGCGGTCATGAAGTTTGACCAGGCGGCCGTTTTCCAGATGTTTTTTTATAGCGGCCGGCGCCAGAAAGCCGATCCCCTCGCCGCGCAGGACCATGGTCAGGATAAGGTCCGAATCCTCCACCTCCGCGTGGATATTAAGTACCACCCCGTTGCGGCGCAGATAATCCTCGCCCGCCCGCCTGAGCGGGTCTTCCGGGGAATGTACCATCAGGGGCATGCCGGACACCATCTGGGCGAAGGTCTTTCCCTGCTTTTTGAACTGCGGAGCCGCCACAAAATAGTGGGGGATGCTTGCCGCCAGGCGCGCGCGGAAATCCGTTCCGAGCCCCGCCGAAAAGTCGACGTTCGACAGGACCATGTCGCAGGCCCGCCGGCGCAGTTTGTCTTCAAGCTCCTCGCCGGTGCCGGAAAATATTTTAACTATGACCCCCGCGTCCACGGCTTTGACGGCCCTTTCCACGCCGAGCACCTTGTCCCTGGTGACCGAACGGCAGAAACCCAGGCGCAGAAGAGCCGCCCCGGCCACGCTGCCGCCGTGCAGCCGCGCCGCCAGCTCTTCCGCCTGAAGGAACATCCGGTCGCAGTACTCAAAAACCACCTTGCCTTCCTCGGTGAGCGCGACCCCGTGCCTGGAACGCGTAAGCAGCCGCCGGCCAATCGAATTTTCCATATCTTTAAGCTGTTGGCTGAGGGTGGACTGGTTCAGCAGCAATTGCCGCGTGGCGGCGGAGATGCTCCCGGCTTTCGTGATTATCCAGAAATAGTACAACTGGTTGAAATTCATTGGCAACATAGATAATACCGATAGTATATATCACTTTTATCGGCTTTACAAATGTAATGTCCTCTACTATCCTATATACAGCAGGGCGCGCAAACCGCCTGCCTGAGGAGAACGAGGTATGACGCTGCAAAACGAAGTTAACGTGCTGGTTTTCAACTGCGGAAGCTCTTCGCTGACTTTCAAGGTGTTCGCGGCGGCCGCGGGCGGTGAAGTAAGGACCGTTCTGAGCGGCAAGGCGCATCGCGTGGGGGTAAAAGGCACCCGGCCTTCCTATATAGAATATCGGCAGGGGCCGGAAAGCGAAAAGTCCGAAGTTCCGATAGAGTCGCATGAGGCAGCGGCGCTGTTGACATTGAACGCGCTCAAGGCGCGGGGTATAGCCATCGACTATATAGGGCACCGCTGGGGCCATGCCGCCGGCTGTTTTAAAACGGCCTGGGTGGACAAGCAGCTGCTTTCAAAACTCAAGGTCCTGATACCTATGATGCCTATACATCATCCGGCCATGTTCAGCGTTATCATGCAATGCAGGCGCTCCCTGCCCGGCACCGCCCAATACATCACCGCGGACGGAGCTTTTCACTCGACCATACCCCCGCACGTATACACCTATCCCCTGCCGGAAAATATCGTAAAAAAATTCGGGTTCAGAAAATACGGTTTTCACGGGCTGTCGTACCAGTACGTCACCGGAAAGGCCGCCGAACATCTGGGGGTGCGGCCGGAAGACACCCGCATGGTGGCCTGTCATCTGGGGACGGGGGGCTCAAGCGCGGTGGCCGTCCTGAACGGAAAGTCGCTGGACACCTCAATGGGTTATACCGGGCTTGGGGGGCTGGTCATGAGCACCCGCAGCGGCGATGTGGACCCCATGCTCGCCACTTATCTGATGGGCGTGTACGGGGAGCGCGGCGACGACATGGTGGATATGCTCAACAAAAAAAGCGGGCTTCTGGGCGTGTCGGTCTTTTCGAGCGACATGCGGGATATCATCGCGCGGCTTGAAAGCGATCCAAAAGCTAAACTGGCATTTGATATGTACGTGCACAGGCTTAAGAAATACATCGGGGGGTATGCGGCTGTCCTGGGCGGCATGGATATTCTGGTGTTCACTGACGATATAGGGGTGCACAACTGGCTGCTGCGCGAAAAGGTGTGTTCGAACATGGAATGGTGCGGAGTCGAGCTGGACCTTCGGGCCAACCGGCAGGCCACCGGCGACAACGTCTCTATCATAAGTTCTCCTGGTTCCAAAGTAAAAATTCTGGCCGTTCCCACGGAAGAAGAGCTGGTCATCTGCCGGGAAGGTCTTAAACTAAGGGGTGATAAAAATGCAACTTCTAATTGATCCCGCTCCACCTGTGCTGAGATGGTGCAGACGCTCGGCCAAAGGTTTTGTGTCCGGAGAATGCTCCGCGGACTCGGGTCTGCCGGATATAACGGGCACGGGCGCCGTCCGCGGGCCGCGCATAGCGTCCGTAGCTTACAGGCTGCGCCACGGAGGCGAACTGATACGGCGTCCGGCGCAGCGTGTTACGCCCGAGCTGCTGAAGTCGGTGCGCGACGCGATACGCTACCTGCCTGAATACAACGAACTGACCTATACGGCCCTGCGCCGTATGATGCGCCTGATGCCGGCGGCGGAACACATCCTGCTCTGCGACACCGCTTTTTTTACGGAGATGCCGGTGGAGGCCAGCGCCTACGCGCTGCCTCCCTTGCTGCGCGCCAGGGGTATAAGACGCTATGGCGACTACGGCCTGACACACCAGTGGGCTTTCACGGAGGCACAAAAACTTTCCGGAACGGCCGTGCCTAAAGTTATATCCATCCACCTGGGCGACCATCCGAACATGGCGGTTATCCACAACGGCAAACCCCTGGACACAACGATAGGCTTTACGCCGGTGGAGGGGCTTCCTTCGCATACCGGCTGCGGCGATATAGACGCTTCTATCGTTTTTGAGCTGCAGGCTTCCGGGTTTTCACTCGGCGAAATAAACGAACTTCTCTCGGCAAGGAGCGGCTTCCGGGGGCTGACCGGGCATCCCTGCGGCTTCCTCGACCTGATGGCCGCGGGTTCCGACGCCACAAAGGCACTGGCCAGGAAGATCCTGCTGTACGACATAATAAGGAACGCCGGCGCTTTTGCCGCGCTGCTGGGCGGGGTGGATGCTATCGTGTTCATCACGGAAATGCCGGCCAGATGCTCCGCATTTATCGCGGACATATGCGAGGGGCTTGCATTTTTGGGATTGCGCTGCCGGTTCCCGGTATCGAGCCGGACGGGCGGCGCGGTAATTTCGGGCCAGAATTCCGAAGTCAAAGTTCTGGTCCTGAAGGACGATATCTGGCGCACTATGGACTACTACAGTAAAATCGCGGTACAGGAGGAAGTTATATGAACGAAGAAAAAAGGTTCCTTGTGGATGTGGGGATGAAAGGCCTGCCCTTTCCCATAAAAGTGCTGTCGAAAGCGGATCCGGAAGGGCAGAGAACGGTGGCGCTCATTTCCATTGACGCGCGCATCATGCATGAATTCGAAGCCGGCTGGATAGACAACTTCATAAAGATAGTGCACAGGCACAGGGATAATATCGGCACCTCCACGCTCAGGCGCAACATCGCGGATTACTTCAAAGAATTGAACGCCACGACCGTGAAAGCGACCTTTGAATATCCGTTCTTTATAGAGAAGCTCACGCCGGTATCAAAGGAGAAATGCCTGGTCAAGTACGACTGCGCCTATGTCGCCAAGGTCCCCTCCATTGACGATAAAGTGAAGGTCTTCTTCAGGATATCCATCCCGTGCATTACGACTTATCCGGCCTCCGACCCGGCAGATACCCTGGGGCTTTTTGGCCAGCTGAGCGTAGTGGATATTGAAACCGAGGCGACCAAGGACGTATATCCGGAGGACCTGGTCAAGCTTGTGGACAAGTACGCCTTATCGCCGGTTTACTCGTTCCTGACCAAGGAGGACCAGCAATTCGTCATCAAAAAGATCCACTCCGAGAAAAAAAGCAGCGTGGTGATGATAGATGAGATAAAAAAAGAGCTTGCCGCCGACAGGGGCCTGAGTTCCTATTCTATCCGCTGCAGCAATTTCGGTATGCTGCATTCATACAGCACAATGATAGGGACGGAAAAAAGCTGGTGGGTCCCGTTCAGCGGTGTGGATGATGAAGTGTAAACAGCGAATATGCCGCAGTAAAATGTATATGTAAATTAAAAAAGCCCCGAAAGGGGCTTTTTTAATGGCGGGGTCGACGGGATTCGAACCCGCGGTCTTCGCCTTGACAGGGCGACGTGTTAAACCAGGCTACACCACGACCCCGCAGTGTAAGTATCATTAGGATAGCAAAAAATAATAAAAATTCCAAACCGCCGTCAGCGCGGCGCCGCCGGCCTGTCCTGTTCCTTCTATATAGGCGGGCAAGCCCCGGTCTTGAAGAAATTAAAAATAACTGTTGACAGGTTTTATGCTTTTATGCTAAAAAATGAATACTGAACCACAATTCACTTTTATCCGCGGATGTCTTGGGCGGTTGTGGCCGGTAAAATAAAATTACGGTTCTCCCGGAAGCGTTCTGCGGCGGTCGGCGCGGCCCGCGGGGGGAAAAAGGAAAAATAAAATGGAAAAGAAAAACGCTGTTATAACGGGCGGAGCCAGGGGGCTGGGGCGCGCGGGCGCTGAGAGGTTCCTTAGATCCGGGGAATGGAAAGTGGCTTTGTTCGACGTAAATGAGCAGATGCTCGCGAACACCGCGCGCGAATTGGGTGAAAAATACGGCGCGGAGAATGTGGCTTACTTCAAGGTTGACGTTACTTCGGGCGAATCGGTGGACGCCGCGATAAAACAGGTCATAGAAAAAATGGGCAGCGTGGATGCGCTTATAAACAACGCCGGCATCACACGCGACGCCATGCTCCACAAAATGGAGGAAAAGGACTGGGACCTGGTGCTGAACGTGAATCTTAAAGGAGCCTTCCTCTGCACCAAGGCGGTGGCGCCCCATATGAAAGCGCGCAAGAGCGGAACTATCATTAACACCTCTTCCGTGGTGGGCATTTATGGCAATATGGGCCAGAGCAACTATGCCGCCTCAAAGTTCGGCATAATCGGCCTGACAAAAACCTGGGCCAAGGAAATGGGCCGCGACGGCATACGCGTGAACGCCGTGGCGCCGGGATTTACCATGACCGAAATGCTGGAAACCGTGCCGGAAAAAGTGCTTACTTCCATAAGCGAAAAGACCCCGCTGAAGCGCCTGGGCAAGCCGGAAGATATAGCCAATTCCTATTTTTTCCTGGCCAATGACGAGTCCTCTTTCATCACCGGGCAGGTGATCTCGGTGGACGGAGGATTGGTAATATAAACCCGAAAACTTCAATTGAAGTTTTCGGCAGAGAATAGCACAACAGCAGCGAATAGCAAGATAGCGAATAGCGAATAGGGAATGAGGTTCTTACCCCGAAAATAGCAATGGAAAATTTATTCAAAAACTTCTCAATGAAAAACGTTTCTAATTGCAACTTTCGAGATAAATGAATATGCCGATCACAGACAAAGGCTCCCGCACGCGTGGACGCCTGATCACGGCGTCAGGCGCTGTGTTCGCCCGGAAAGGCTTTGCGCGATCCGGGGTGTCCGACATCTGCGCGCGCGCGGGCCTTGCCGTAGGAGGGTTCTACCGCTACTTCGCCACCAAGGACGAGGTGATAGATACGCTGGCCCGCGAACTGAAGGAAGATTTTGTCGCCGCTATAACTTCGCTTCCAAAGGCCTCAGACCCGCGCGGTGAGGCGCGCGCCATAGCCGGCGCCTTTTTTACCGTGGCCGGACGGCGGCTTGACTCTTTCAAGGCCATAAGGGAAGCGGAGGCTTCAAGGGAGGCTTTGGCCAGGGAATTCTATGGGGCTCTAGCCGGGGCCATAGTCGCGCGGCTTGCGCGTTTCTCTGGCGGTACACTTGCCGAAGCGCATGCCTGGGCCCTGCTTGGAACACTGTATTTCTATGCGGTAAAGTTCCTTATATGGGAAAAAGGCGGGGTGCCCCCTGAAGCGCTTGAAGCCGCCGTACAGCTTTGCGCCGCCGGAGTCAGCAGGCGGCCTTTGCCGTGGCGGGAGCCGGCGCTTTTGGGCATAGCGCAGCCTAAGTCAAACAGAAACGACACAGGTATGGCCATGATCTCGGCCGCGGAAGAAGTGTTCGGGCGCAGCGGCTACAGCGGGGCGCGGGTGGCGGAGATAGCGAAGCGGGCGGGTTTTGCGTCCGGCACTTTCTACCTTTTCTTCGCGTCCAAGCGGGAAGCTATTGAAAAAGTCGTGATGGGCCTTCGCGACGCGCTGGTGAAAAAGGCCGCGGCCTACTCGGCCGGGGCCGGCAGCCGCCTGGAGGTTGAGGTTTTGGCTTTCAGGGCTTTGTTCGACTTTATAAAAGAGCATCCTTACGGCTACCGTATTATGCGCGAGGCGGAATTCGCGGACGCTGCGCTGGCGGATATGTACTATGGTTATATCCTCAGGAATTATTCGGCTCAGATCAAAAAAAGCGCGCGGCCCGGCGAGTTTACGCTGAAAGATCCGGAACTGCTGGCGCTGGCGCTTATGGGCATGGGGCATATGATCGGGATGAAGCGCGTGCTGTGGGGTGACTTTCGGAAAATCACTGAAACTGAATTGCTTAAGGCCGTTTTCGGCGGCCTGGAAGGTGTATAAGGAGAATAAAAATGTTTAAAATAAAAGGCACGGGGATGTACCTTCCCAAGAACCTGGTTACAAACGAGTCTTTCATACAAAAATTCGGCCCGGACCCGCTTAAAAAGATATTTGACCGCATAGGCCACGGGGCCCGGTATTATTCCGACCCGGACGAGTCCTCCGCGGACCTGGCTATAAATGCGGGGCGGGAAGCGCTGAAGAACTCCGGCGTGAACCCGGACGACATACAGTTGCTGATAATTTCCACCGACACGCCCTCGCAGCTTTCCCCGGCCACCGCCGCGGAAGTGCAGCACAAGCTGGGCCTGAAAAACGCGGGCGCCTTTGACATTAACTGCGCCTGCGCCGGTTTTGTGACGGCGATAGACATGGCCTCCAAATATCTGGACGGCAAGGATTACAAAAAAGCCATGGTGATAGGCACCTACGCCATGAGCAAGCATCTTGACCCCGACGACAGCTCGGCCTCGATCCTGTTCGGAGACGGGGCGGGCGCTTTTGTGCTGGAATACGCCCCCAACCAGGGGCCGATGGCTTCCACGCTAAAGGCCGACGGTTCTTTCTGGGATTTTATGGGCATTTACGGCGGCGGCACGCGCAGCCCCGTAACCGAAGAGGTGCTGGCCAACCGGACGCATAAGGTTAAGATCCCCAAAAAATTCCCGGCCACGCTCAACAGCGAAGAGTGGCCGCCGCTTATCAGGAAGACGCTGGCCAAGCTCGGCATGCAGCCGCAGGACGCCCAAGCCTATGTGTTCACGCAGATACGAAAACCCACCATAGAGGAAGTTATGGCCGGGTTCAACCTGCCCATGGAGCGAACGCACACCATAATGGAAAAGTGGGGTTATACAGGCTCCGCCTGCGTGCCCATGGCTTTCCACGACATGGCCGGGCAGGGCAAGGTGAAAAGGGGCGACAGAGTGGTGTTATGCGCCTCAGGCGGAGGTTATGCCATGGCCTGCATGACGTTCATCTATTAAGGCTGAAGGTTGAAAGCTAAAAACGGGAGAAGGGCCGCTTGGTTTAGGCCAAGTGGCCCATAGACCCGGTGCCCTTTGGCCCTTGAGGGGCGGATTTAAAAGCAGTATATTATATTTACTGGAACCGGTAATGGAGCCCATGGTGAAGATCACGCCCTTTTTATTTCTTTTAGCCGCTTTAATGACCACAAAAACCGAAGCCGGACAGCCCGGCCCTCTTGCCCAGCTTTCCGAAGCCGCCCCCGCGGCGCTTCAGTCCGTTGCCGCCGTGCCGGAACCGGCAACACCCAGGTATGGCGCCGGTTTATCCCTTGTGCGCACCGCGCAGTCCAAATACTGGGAGCGCATTGAGTGCTACCAGGATACGGCCCGTCCCTTTGCCATTGAGAGCGCGCTTAATAAGTCGCGCCACGAGAACTCCGAGGTAGTGGCCGCGTTCGGTTCAAACCTGCCGCCCTCGGGTACCTTCCTGCTTCATTACGGACCCAGATGGAAAACCAACAAGGGTAAGGTGATCGTGCTGGCGCACGGCGCTTCCGACAACGCCACCCGCGCCTGGGCCGCTCCTGAAATGATGGTGGGGAACCCCGGTACAACCGGCCTTATGCAGGCCCTCGAGGCAAAAGATTACAGGGTTTTCGCCGTCACCTTCCCGCACAAACACGGAAATATCTTTTATGAGGCGCAGTACCTGGCCGACGCGATAGACATGGCCAGGCGGGCCACAGGGGCGGGTAAAGTTACACTGATAGGCCATAGCGCCGGCGGGCTTGCGGCCAGGGCTTATGTTTCCAGTTACCGCCTGAACGGCAGTTGGACCGCCTACAGGGGCGACGTTGACCAGCTTATCACTCTGGCCACGCCGCACCGCGGCCAGGATTTCGCCTTCCGGCATCCCCAATTTAATTATTTTTTCGTTAAGGACGATATGGCGGCGGACGCGCCGATGAGCTGGGACAAGATGCTTTACTACGGCCAGTGGAAAGATACGCTGGAGTTCAGCATATACAGCGACAACTTCCCGATGCAGCAGCAGGTCCTCTACGACTGGACCGGGAAATACCCTGTGAACCTTTCGGAGCCGGATTCCTATACCACAATGCAGGGCGGCCAGGGTTTTGTAAGCCATTCCATGGGCATATCCAACGCCATAATGAAAGGCGGGAATTTTATAAACGGCTTCAGGGCTTATCCGGTGCCGCCCGATATCTCCGTGGCTTTGATAGCCGGCAATAACAGCAAGATAGACAATATCCCGGTCACCGAAAATGACGGCCCGTCCGACGGCCTGGTGTTCCTTGAGAGCGCGAGCCACACCAACGACCTTATACATCCCGCCCGAAAAGAGCCGATAAAGGTGATGGTGGTGAACGAGAACCACCTGACCATTGCCTACGCCCCGGAATCGGTGAAGCTTATTCTCTCGCTGATCAAATAACCAAAACTATTTTAAAATAAAGAAAACCCGGCTGAATATGGCCGGGTTTTAATTTGGTGGTTTTGTATAGTCTTGACTTCCGCAACTCATCAAAAATCTAAGATTCTCACGACGAGAGCACGCCAGGTTTTAGGTGCCTTGCAGCCAAAAGTTAGGGTTCGCGGGGCCTGTCGGGGGACTGGAACGCAAAACCAGGGTCGGGACACACCGTGCCCGCCCTTCCGTTCCTCGGCCTCGCCGCTATGCAAGTCTCGGCCTCCGGACGGTTTTGCTAACCCAGCTCCCCCGCCACCCGCTCCAAATAGTGAATTGCGACTTATTTAACACCAACCGCTTGGGCGGCGGCGGGCTCCCTGTCCGCTCCATTTAGGATTTAAGCGCATGGTCTGGAGCGAATTCCACTGGAACGGCGAGGATGTCTGAGGGCAAAAGCTTTGCCTTTTGCCCGAGTTCCGGAGCCGGCGCAAGACCGTGCGCTTCTTCCCCGGAAAATCCGGTCTCGGAGCGGACAGGGAGCCCGCCGTTGCCCCCGATATAACACCCACCCGCCAGGTTTGAAACAAATCGCGCTTAAACAGCAGGGTGTCTCATTGCGGAAGTCAGGAAATAGCCGAAACGATTCTAAAATAATAAAAACCCGGCTGAATATGGCCGGGTTTTAATTTACTGTTTTTGTATAGTTAAGGATTCCGGGTATCCGCCTGCAGGACATTCTTCGCTTCGTCAAGCTGGCGGAGCCATTCAGGATACCGGAACCGCCCGCCCACCCCCGTTATCCAGCGGGCCCAGGTTATCTCATTTGTTGTCATTCGTAAAAATGCGCTTTTCATCAGGCAGGCGTTAGCGGAAAGCCAGGGCGGGGTTTGCGCGATAGCCCGGTCCAGTTCCCTTATTGTCTCTTTGGCTTTTTGCGCGTCCTCCGCGTATTCCCGCAGGTAGGCGAAGCTCTGTTCATTCGGCCGCAAATACCGGTAGCCGTAGCCGGCGGCTGTCTTTGCGGCGGCTCTCGCGCGGTGCGCGTAGATAAGGCCGCCGTCGTCAAAATAAACGCAGCGCCAATCCGGGTCTTTATCCAGATATAAAAGCCGGTCGTCCTTTCTCTGCTGGAAGACAAGATAGTCAAATTTAAATTCCCGATCCAGGTCCTCGAATCCTTCTTTGCCGGAGATGCGCGCCAGCCGTTCCATAAGCGTCGCGCCGTATTCAAGGCTCCTGCCGTCCACAAAGATCTGCCGCGCCGGACCCAGCCGCCAGATAAGATAGCCTCCCGCCACATAGTCGTTGTACATCCGGCCCGGTATATCGCGCGCCAAAATAAAATCACATACCCCGGAGAGCCACTGCCGGCTGAGCGGCTCAGGGAAAAGCTTTCCGGCTCGAAGCTCTTCCGGCATGAACCGCGGGCTCAGGCACAGGCAAACAAAAAAGGGAACCGCCATGAACGCGTATAATTTTCTTTTTTCGGAAAAATAAATCCTCAGGCCTGAGATAGCATCCGGAGCGGTGATGAAAAAAGCCAGCGCGACGTTGCGGGAGCTGCGAAAGCCGAAAAAACCGCCGAACAGCGCGCCTATAAACAGGGCCGCGGCGCGTTCGGCGCCGGCCAGGCGCAGGCTCGCGGCTCCCAGCAAAAGAAGGTACAGGCAGTACGGCAGGAATCCGGGCGAGGACGAGGTCAGAGGCTTCCATTCCAGCACCCAGCGCTGGGCCGGGTCAAACCAGGTCAGGAAAAGATGGGTGTATATCTTTATGCCGTGTATGTTCACCAGGGTCGCGCAAAAGACCGCGCCCAAAAGCCACGCGCTTCTTTTGAACGCCGGTCTGTCGCCCCGCGCGGCGGCCACGGCGGCGTAACAGGAGATTATCAGAATTCCGACCGCGCTCGCTCCGCCGTGCATGTTGGCCCACAAAATATGAACGGCTATAAGAGCCGCCGCGCACAGTGTTGCGCCGGGCCGGGCGTTGATTATCTGCGGCGCCAGAAGCCGGCAGCCCAGGGCGAATAAATAGGTGAACATCTGCGGTCGCTCAAGGACGGAGCCGCCCATGAACGTCAGGCCGAAAAAGATAACAGCCGACGCAACCATCGCCGCCGGGAAGCCGCGCGCAAGCAGCAGGCCGAAAGTTACCGCCGCCAGGGCCTGCCGCAGGAGATATATCCCTTTTTCCGCTCCTAGCTGCCAGCATTTGTAAAAGATCAGCTGCGAAAGCCATTCAAAGGTCACCCAGGGTTTGCCGGATATCACGTAGGAAAAAATATCAACGCCGGGAACCTTGCCGGTTTCCGAGATGACCTGCCCGGTTTTGAGATGCCACCATATATCAAGGTCTATCAGAGGCTTGGCCAGAATAAGATAGAGCGCCGCGAGGGTTAAAACGCAGACAAAGGCGTTAAAGCCTCGCGACGCCGCAAGCCCGGCGACCTTGTCGGTTAAAGAGGGCGGGCGCCGTTCAACAGCGGCTGATTTTTTTATTTTTTTGCTCATGCCGGGCGGAAAGAGCGGTGCGCTCTTTTATCTGGATCCTTCAGTCGTGACACTGACCGGTCTGTCAGATATGCGCCATGATATAGATCATCAAAGTGCCGAAGGCGGCCGTCATCATGGGCATGAGGGCTATGAAAACTCCGACTATCGACTCTCCGGCTATCACGCCTGAGCTTACCGGTATGATGTATTTCTCGGCTAATTTCTTGTCGTTTTTTTCTATCAGAAGGGCGATGCCCGCGCCTATGAACATGGACAGCGAATTCCAGAACGGTATAACCATGGAAAGCCCGAGGCCTATGGCCGAGGGGATGTATTTTTTATGTTTCGGGAATATAAGTTCAAGCGAAGGGATTATTATTCCTATGATCCCGCCCACCACAAGCCCAATTTGTGCCGTGGGATGCAGCGAATGTACGCCGTTCGAAAGGAGCCTTGCCACGGCGGCCCAGACCTGCGCCGACGGAGCGGGCCATTTGTCGGAGCCCAGCACGGAGGCGTTCGGCACCAGTATGTAGAAAGCGGGCACCACCACAAGCGTTCCGGCGAAAATCCCGAAGAACTGCGCCAGGAACTGCTTTCTCGGGTTCGCGCCCAGCAGATAGCCGCTTTTTAAATCAGTCAACAGGTCGGCGCTTGAGCCGGCCGCGCCCGCTGTCACCGAGGCGGTCATAAGATTGGTAGTCATGTTGGAAGGCGCCAGTATTCCGAACGTGAGCTGGGTGATCTTGCCCATGGCTCCTATGGGCGTTATGTCCGACTCGCCTGTGGCGCGAGCCGCCACTATGGCCAGGAAGAAAGTGAGCGCTACCGCGATAATGCCCATATACCAGGTGGTGCCGAAAGCGTAATAAAGCACCGTGATACAGCCAAGGCCTGAAAGTATGGTGCCGGAAAGGAACCAGGAGCCCGGCACTTCTATATGCTCAAGAGGGTCGGCCTCCGAACCCGTCCTTGTTTCAAAAATCCCCGTGATGCCTTTAAGCGCGCGTACCACGGTTTTCCACTGCAGGGCGAACATAAAAAGCCCCGAGGTTACCATAATCGCCGCGCCCGCCCAGGTGCTCCAGGCCACTATGGCCCGGTATCCCAGCTTGGCCGGGTCAATAGCGCCCAGTGCTACCATTTTCGGGGCCAGGTAGCCGTAGTTTATGAATGCGCCAAGCATCATAGACCAGGCCACCTTCCAACCCATGATGGCGCCGGCGGCTATCATTATCGCGCTGCCCTCAATGCTTATCGTCCACTTGCTCCAGGGCTGACCGTACAAAAGCCCCTTAAATTCCATCATAGAGGGAACCGGGGGGGTTATAAATGGAAAACCGTCGTCCCTGAACCAGGCCACCGCGCCTCCGATAACGCCCGCTATGCCCAAAGCCCGGGCTTTTTGCGCGGCCTCTCCGCCCGTCGAGTGCAGGCTTTTAAGGGTTTCCGCCGCCGCGATGCCGCTTGGAAATCTCAACTGCTCGATATTTATCATCTGCCGCTTCATCGGTATGGCGATGAATACGCCCAAAGCGGCCAGAAAGAAAGTCCACCAGGCAAGCACGGGCCAGGGGATATGGTGGCCGGCCACCAGCAGGTAAGCCGAGATGGCCGAAACCATGGTGCCGCCGGTGGAGTAGCCGGCCGATGACGCCGTGGACTGCATGCAGTTGTTTTCCAGAATGGTCATTTCGGTTTTGAACATGCCGGGGAAAATGGTCATGAGGGTTTTCCACAGCGCGTAGGAAAGTATACAGGAGGTAATTGCGACGCCGAGGCCCCAGCCGGTTTTTAAGCCGACATAAAGGTTGGACAAAGACATGAACCCGCCGAGAAAAGAGCCCATTATAACGGCTCTCAAAGTCAATTGGGGCATAGTGTCTCCCCGGTAAACATTTTTGTACCAGTCCAGTTCAATCTGTTCCGGGCTTTTTCCGGCTATGTGCGGCTCGGCTTTGGGTTCTACAATTAATTCCACGCCTTCTTCGCTTCTTATTTCTTCCACCGGCAGATCGTCGCGGTTTTCTTCGGTCATTTAATTAGTCCCCTATTTCTATTGAAGGTTGTAAGTCTAAACTGCCATAAGTCATATGCCGTAGGCAAAACAAATGCCATAGGCCATATGCCTTAAGCTATAGGCTTGTAAGGAACTCCTTAGAAAAGCGTATGGCATACGGCTTATGGCCTATGGCGTCTGTAAATTGTTTGCGCGGTACAGGATTAGGTCACAGGTTCCTGTTTCGCCGCCGCTCAACCGGCCCTGCGACCCCGCCTCCCGGGCTTCGCGTGCTCGCTCGCCAACGATCCGGCCTTCAAATCCTGCGCAAGCCAAGCAGTTGGCTTGCTTACCGCCTGATAAAAATTGGTGCGCGGTACAGGATTTGAACCTGTGGCATCCTCTGTGTAAGAGAGGCGCTCTACCGCTGAGCTAACCGCGCATTAACCGTAGATATTCTACCAATAGAAAGGGGAGGGCTCCAAATGTTTTAAATCTGGCTGTCTGTATGGATTTGTGGATTTGGGGACGCTGCACGACAACTTGATTATTCTTGCCTCGCTGTAATGTTTTGGGTTTACAAGAGGTTTAAAGTTAGCGAGTTATCGTGCAGCGTCCCGTATTTCTGTGGCTGTCTGGCGACAGCTTACTGTGCGGGTTCAGTTCCTGAATACGGGGGGATCAGTTACAGAGCGGTTCTTACACCGCGCTTGCCGACTGGCCGGCCAGATAGCCGGTGGAAAACGCTTCCTGCAAATTATAGCCGCCGGTAATCCCGTCAAGATCCATCACCTCGCCGCAAAAATAAAGCCCGCGCACGATACGCGACTCCATTGTAAGGGGGTTTATTTCGGCTAAATTCACGCCCCCGCGTGTGACGGTAGCCTCCTGGATGGGGCGCGGTCTGGTTATATGTAATCTGAAATCGCTGAACATCTCCGCTATTTTTTTCCGTTCCGCGCCGGTAATGGAAGCGCACTGCCTGGTGTGGTCAATGGCGCACCGGCGCTCAAACACGGGCGCAAGCGAATTCGGCAAAGCCGCTTTGAGATAACTCGCAAATAGCCTGGCGCCGTTACCCGAAAAATAATTTTGGATAGCTCCTGTTAATCCGGCAGCCGTCAGTTCCGGCTTCAGATTCAGGGAAAGCTCCACCTTGTTGCCGGGGTCGGCAAGCGCATCCACCGCGATCGCGCTCAAAACGAGCAGCTTCGGTCCCGATACGCCGAAATGCGTGAACAGCAGGTCGCCTTTTTCCGCCGCCGCTTTCCTGCCGTTGACCAGGATCTTAATTGTTATGTTTTGAAGCGTCAGCCCCTGCAGGTCTTTTATGAACGGTTCATCCGATTCAAGGGCCGTAAGTCCCGGCCTGAGCGGGACAATGGTGTGCCCGCATTTTTTTGCCAGGGCGTAGCCGTCGCCCGTGGAGCCTGTTTTCGGGTAAGACATTCCGCCGGTCGCGATAATTATTTTTTTTGCGCGGACAATGCCGCCGTCTGAAAGTTCAACGCCCTCTATTTCTTCGCCGCCGCGCAATAAAATTCCCGCAGCCCCCAGACCGCAGGCTACATTAACTTTGCCGTGCCTCAGGTAGCCGTTCAGCGCGGACAGAACGCTTTGCGCTTTGTCATCCGAAGGGAATATCTTCCCGTCCGGATCAACGCGGGTGGGAACCCCGCGCGAATTCAAAAAGGCTGTTAAATTTTCGTTCGAGAACACGCTTAGCGCCCTGTACAGGAATTTTCCGTTTTTGCCGAAAGCTTCAATAAATTCTTTTACTCCGGCGCTGTTGGTGACATTGCACCTGCCCCCGCCGGTAAGCAGCAGCTTTATTCCCAGGCGCGTGTTTTTTTCAATAAGCGTCGTTTTCGCGCCCAGTTCCCCCGCGCGGCCCGCCGCCATAATGCCGGCGGGTCCGCCGCCGATGACGATTATATCGGAGCTGTCCTGGCCCGCGTGACGGATTTTTGTATTCATTATTTCATAAAAGCGCACGAACTTTTTGGCCGTTTTACGGGATGGGCCTTTGATACACTTCCTTCACTTGCTTCCCGCCAGCAGCGCCAGCACTATGAACTGCGTATCGATGAGAGTTTCCGAGGTTATGCGTTCAGGGATCTTGCTGAAGTAGAAAAATATTATCAGGGCCAGGTAATAGAATAAACCTGTGGCAAGAGCCGAAGCCAGTTCCGGCTTCCAGGCCATGCTTTTAAGTATCAGCAATATGCTTTCAAGGAACATAAATATGGCGAACACCGTCAGATAGGTGAACTGCGGCCCGGCCGCCTTATAAAAATTTTCCTTGCCGACTATCATGTCGCTGTGCGCGTGGCTCACGCCGAAAAGCACCGAGCGCGTGAAAACCAGAAGCGCGGCAAATACCACGGCCAGGTGCGTGGAATGGTAAAGACCTGTTCCGTACCAGAGCCCCGGCACATAAGCGCACATAAACCCCCAGCCCAGGGCCGTTACAATGTCTTTTGAGGCGGGAAAATTGGCGAATTTTCTGGAACCAGGCGGCAGTTTGTAAGGGTAGAGCATGCCCACGAACCAGAAAAAAGCGGCGGTGAAAAATACTTTGATCCCAAGCGCGGATGACAGAAGCAACGCCAGCGTTCCGGCTAAAAACGCCGCGAATTTTGACAGGGTCTTGAAGCGGATAAAAAGCAGGCGCTTCGCCCTGTCAGGCTCAGAGGCGCCCTTTTCCTCGGCGCGGTTTACCATATGCAGGCTGAGCACGAAAAGCCCGGCCATCAATAAAAGTCTTTTTGAAACCGGCACGCCCTCAAGGCGCATGCACACAAAGGTAAGCGCCGCCGCGGCCATAGCCGTGTAAGCGCCGCTGGTCACGAACAGCTCCCACGCAAAAAAAAGCCGCTCGGCAAGCGGGCCCTGCCGCTCGCCGGTAAGCTGCCGCGCCCGCTCAAGCGCTTTTTCCACCATCCAGGTGGGCGTTGAGGCTCCGGCCGTTATAAAAATTCTTTTCTTGCCGGCAAAAAGCTCCTTTTGCAGTTCGTCTTCTTTTTCTATGTGCACGGCTTCTTTCGCGAGTTTCGCGCAGATCTGGAAGAGCCTTGCGGTATTGGCGGAATTTTTACCGCCCACCACTATTACCAGATCTGATTTTTTGGAAAATTCAACTGTTTCCTTCTGGCGCTGCCTGGTCGGGTTGCAGATGGTGTTTGAAACCGTAAGTTCGATCGCTTTAGAGCAGGCCGCTTCCGCGGTTTTTAGAAAAATTTCCTCTTCCTGGGTTGTCTGAGCGACAATGTTAACCTTGTCCAGGCCCGGCAGATTTTTTATTTCTTCCGGGCCGTTCACCACAAGTCCCCGGCCCTGCGCGCAGCCCATAAGGCCGGCAACTTCAGCGTGGTCCTTATCGCCGACGATTATAGTGGAATATCCCCGCGCCGCGTGCTTTTTAATATTTTCCTGCACATGCTTGACAAGCGGGCAGGTGGCGTCCACGACCTCCAGCCCGGAGGCCCTTATGGCTTTTTCGGTCTCAGGGGGGATGCCGTGGGCCCTGATAACAAGTATGGCGTTTTTGTTTTTAATTTCCGAGACGTCATTTACCGCGTAAACTCCCTTTTCACGGAGCATTTCTATAACCTGTTTGTTATGGATGAGGGGCCCGAGAGTATAGATCGGTTTTTTACCGTGCTTCGCCAGTTCCAGCGTTTTGTCTATGGCATTTTTCACGCCGGGGCAGAAACCGGCTGTTCTGGCCACAGTTATCTGTACTCGTTTCGGCATGAAGAGATTTTAACATTTTGGCAAGGCGGCAGGCGGCAGGTCACAGGTCACAGAGAATTATTCCCCGGCACACTCTTTCGGGATTTTGCGCCGTGAATCTTCAAGGGCGCGGGTGAAGTCAGTATAAAAGTGCAATACTTTACCATTCAGCGCCGGGAGTTATCGGCGCGCCAAAATTATATAATTGCAATATGGGACATGAACATGAGCATGATAGTGATCATTCCTGCCAGGAGGAACACCGCCATCGCGGGGCAAACTCGCAGCGCAAGGCTATAACGGCGGCTTTTTTTATAACCGCGGGCTTCATGCTGGTAGAAGCGGCGGGTGGTTTCTTGACGGGCAGCATGGCCCTGCTGAGCGACTCAATGCACATGCTTGCGGACGCGGCCGCGCTCGGCATGAGCTTTTTCGCTTCGCGCCTGGCCTCCCTTAGGCCGGATTCCGCCCGCACCTACGGCTACCGCAGGGCGGAGGTAGTGGCGGCGCTGGGCAACGTCATGTTGCTGTGGCTGCTTTCCGGCTACATGCTGCGCGCGGTGTACGAGAGGTTTTATTCCCCGGTGCCGGTTATTGCGGGGCCCATGCTGGCGGTGGCGCTGCTGGGACTGTGCGCCAATATCGTCTGCGCTTTAATACTGCACGCCCATAGCGGGGAAAATATAAATATCCGGGGCGCTTTCCTGCACGTAATGAGCGACCTCGCCGGTTCCGTGGCGGCCATAGGCGCCGGCGCCATTATTTACTTCACCGGCTGGTACCGCGCCGATACCATAGTTTCCCTGCTTATAATAGTACTGATACTCTTCAGCTCCACCCGGCTGCTGCGCGAAGCCTTCCATATACTTATGGAAGGCGCGCCCAGGGGGCTTTCCCTTAAAGTCCTTGAGAGGGAGCTGCGCTCCATAGACGGGGTTTCTGACGTGCACGAACTGCACGCCTGGAGCCTTTCCTCAGGCTTCAACGCTTTGAGCGCCCACCTGGTGGTAAAAGACCCGGCTAAACAGCAGGCCGCCCTTAAGGCCGCCACCTGCGGCGTGGCTGCCGGTTTCGGTATCCGCCACTCGGTCTTTCAGGTGGAAGCCGAGCCCGCGGACAACTCTTCCTGCGACATCTGCGCGCATTAACCCGAATCCTGCATTTGAAAGTGTTTTACATTAACTAGCCTGAAAGTTTCAGTTGAAACTTTCCCTTTCGCAGAGCTCAAGGTGCGCTTCGCGCGGCATACGCCCTCGCCGACCTGGCGCGCATAGCGCTTGGTCAGCAACCCGCTACCGCGGGGAATCCTGCATTTTTTTGTTCACCCGATTTACCAATGGAAACCCTAGTGAACTGCAGGATTCGGGCTAAGGCGGATGGAAAAATGCGGAATACGGACTAAAATTTGTTCCAGGGGAGCAGGGGGGCCGGGTCGTCGTTCTTCCAGCCGGTGAGGGCGCGGACGAAATCGCCCCATTTCTTTTCCAGTTCTTCGGCGCTGACCGTCCCTTCCGGGGTGGAAGCCGCGTAAAGCATAGCGCCGAAAAGGGCGTCCTGTATCGTTTCCGTCACGGCAGCCGGGTCGCCCTTCAGCTTGAAAATCCCTTCCCTGGTCCCGGCCAGCAAATGCGCCAGTATTCTTTCGCGGCCTTTGGCTATCATACCGTTAAAAACTTCGGCGAAACGCCCGCCCCTGCCGGCCAGATAATAGAGCAGCAGCAGTATCTGGCCGTCCTGTTTTCTAGAGCGCAGCGCCCAGACCACATTGCCAAGGCAATGCTTCAGCAGCCTTCGCCCGGCGCCGTCGTTGATGTCTATAAGCCTGCTGACCACTTCATGGTTATGGCCGATTATCGTCCTGACCATTTCCTCGAAAAGGGAATTCTTGTCGGGGAAATGGTACATCACGGCCGACTGGCTGAGGCCGATGTCGTCGGCTATCATCTGAAAACTCGCGTCGGCGAAACCGTGCCGCGCCGACAACTTGATGGCCGACAGCACTATCCTGCTCCGGGTGTTATCGCCTTTGGTCGTTTCGTGGCGGGGCTTCATAATCAGGATTTTACCTTATTTGGCGCGCCGTTAACCTGGGGACGATAGAGGGTACATTCAAGGTGCTAGTGCAACAAGGTTAGTAAGGATACCATTGTATCGTGGGAATAATTGGAGGGGGTGACGGCGGGTTTGCCCGCTGCGCCCCAGTAGCGGAGAGGAGGCTCCACCCCTCAATACGGGGTGGAGGGGGACCACGGGAGGCCGTCTGATGGCCATAGGCCCTTGGTAGACGACCCC